>VBPR01000040.1 GCA_005877345.1 Nitrososphaerota archaeon | reverse complement strand
CACATGCGTGTGATCAGGTGATCTTTCCTCTAATTTTTGTACTTTATTATCTAGTTGATTTTTAGTAACCTCACCAAGACTTTTCATTTTAAGTCCGAATACTGAATTACTGTTTTTAGTATCCTCACCAAGACTTTTCATTTTAAGTCCGAATACTGAATTACCGTGGTCATAATGATTAGGAATTGAACTATCAGAATCCGGATTGTTGTCATTCACACTTATTTTTTCATCTCCCTGCAGGTTTGGTTCAAATGTAAAATACTTGTTGGTATTAGTACTGGGTTGTTCTAAAAGTCTTCGTATCAGGATTATCTATTTTCACAGGAATAGGACTGTCCTGAGATTTATTCATATCAGTACTAGTTACTCCTGATTCTTGCTGGTGTTCTGAGCTAAAAGTCTTCGTATCAGGATTATCTATATTCACAGGAATAGGACTGTCCTGAGATTTATTGGTATCAGTACTAGTTACTTCTGATTCTTGCTGCTGCTCTGAGCTTAAAGTCTTCGTATCAGGATTATCTATTTTCACAGGATTAGGACTGTCCTGAGATTTACTGGTATCAGTACTAGTTACTTCTTTTTTGTCAGCATCTTCCGATGAAGCGGGATTTGCTACTTTTTCACTAGATTCTGAATATAGTGGAAGAATCTTATATGTTCCAGTGCTTTTGGTATTCTTTACAGGTAATACATTGGAAGTTTTATTATTGGTATTTGTATCTTCACTGGATTGTTGAACGCTATTTTTTGTGATTTCACTCCCGCCTGTTGTTCCGGTAACATTAATAGAATAGAACTTTGATGTTGCATTTTGACCTTGGTCAAAGCATGCTATTTTTGATGTAAGTTCATTCGAACCTTCAACTATATTATGATAACTACCAGTATATGTATAACTCCATTTTGAATAATCTGCATTTCCTTTAGGACCATTCGGGGTAACATTTTGCATTGGTTTCAGGTCATTCCAATCAGCATAAACCTGACAATTCTTGGTGTCATCATCTGAAGATGTACCGTAAATAGTCAAATCGCCAGAAGGCACACTAGCTGTATCAAAAGGAGTGTTTATATTTATAGATAATCCTGTCTCTGGAGGGATTTGTGCCACGACTGGATTCCATACTATACTTGATATTAAAAATGTCCCAAGTAGTAAAAGAATTTTAAAATTGACATTACTTTTCATATTGCAGTAATTTAAAAAAGATAATTAATATGAATTTTTTAAAATTATTCAATACGCTAATTAAATAAGAAAGTTACTTAGAATGGCACTTATGCATTTAATAATAAAATTTCTAGTTTTAGATGCACAGCCTGTATTGTAGCATAAGAACTTGACAAAATATAGTTAACTAGTCTTTAACTCAATTTAGAGTCGTGAGTCTGAAGAAAATATGAATTATTTCAACTTGTATTAATAAGCTTGCCTTTATACATTATCGATATGAGATTCATTTGGCTTTATACTGCTCCATGCATAACATGACTATGACAATCATTTCCTTTCAGTTGAGAAAATATGAACGAAAAACAGCTTTTTACAATTAGGCAACTAAATTTACCATCTCTTATTTGAATGTTATAATTACTCTAAATCTCATCAGTTATTTAATTGAGTGTAGTTTATCTCTATAGTAAAAGTTAATAAATAATTTAAATCAGTTAATTTCTGTAATCCTCACTTGGATATTCCATCTCCACAATACAATTGCTTAATTTCCATTCTAATGCTGGTTGGCTTTATATCATTATTTCTAATTGGTCAAAGTATCAACGTGTTTGGTCAAATCAGTAAAAATTCGCAAGTGCCTCAGCTAAATGATACGGCTTTGCAGATTCAGGTATCTGCTCCTCGTGGATTAAAGTTTCCAACTGGAATGGGTTTTCTAGGACCTGATGACATCCTAGTTATAGAAAAAAATACTGGAAAAGTAAAGGAAATCAAAAATGGTACTGTTAGTGGAACTGTTTTGGATGTCAACGTGGCAAATGTAAGTGAAAGAGGATTGTTGGGTATTGCAATTTCAGATAAGCCCAAATATGTATTCTTGTTCTACACTGAAACTGAGAATGTTGACGGGGGTAAAGTTTTGGGAAATCGCCTCTATAGATATGAATATGATAACGGCAGGTTGATAAATCCAAAATTACTCTTGGACCTTCCAACAATACCTGGACCTTCTCATAATGGAGGAGTGTTAAAGATTGGACCTGATAAAAAAAGTGTGTACCTCGTTATTGGTAACTTGAATTATGTGCAAAATCAATCCTATATTACTAAAGCTCAGAATAATAAAAATGGTCCTCCTCCTGATGGAAGAGGTGGCATACTTAGAATTACTTTTGATGGGGGAGTTGTTGGTAATAAGGGATTACTTGGAGACGAAGATCCATTGAACAAGTATTATGCGTATGGCATACGAAACAGTTTTGGCATAGGATTTGATGCGCTAACAGGTAATCTCTGGGAAACAGAAAATGGTCGCAGCACTGATGATGAAATTAACATTGCATTACCAGGATTTAATAGTGGATGGAAGGAAGTAATCGGTTTCTCTAATGAGACGCCAGGGTTTAATAAGGAAGACTTGGAAGATTTTGGAGGAAAGGGTACGTACAGGGATCCAGAATTTGTATGGAGAGATACTGTAGCCCCTACCTCAGTTCTATTTTTACATACAGACAATCTTGGCCCAAAATACAAAGACACGCTATTAGTAGGCAGTGTAAAAAATGGCACTATTTTCAATTTTCCGTTAGACAAGACAAGGACACATCTAGTACTCTCTGGTCCGTTGTCGGATAAGCAAGCCGATACCAATAATGAAACGAACAACGTAATTTTTGGCAGAAATTTTGGAGTAATTACGGATCTTCAAGTCGGACCTGATGGCAATTTGTATGCTCTATCTAACTATAAACGTGACGGTACAATATTCAAGATTGGTGCAAAGAATAATATTAATTAAAATGAGAATCTATTTTTGAATGTGCCCGATTAAGTTCTTTTGTATTTCAACGAATATAAGCAGGTTCTCTATACTTTTCAAAGCAATACAATATACCATCTCTGCAACCAACAAACAACATTCCATCTGATAAACATGGAGAAGAATCAATGCTTCCCATTGTAGGGAACTTCCATTGCTGCTTGCCAGTGTAGAAATTTATGCCATAAATAAATGAGTCTAAACTTCCAAAAAATAGTACTCTATCATATTCGCTGACTGAAGGGGATGACCAAATTTTTCCAGCAGTTTCAAATTCCCATATTTTAGTACCTGCAAGATTGAAACAATAAAGTCGACAATCTGAAGTACCAAATATGATTCTATCTCTAGCCAAGAGTGGAGACGATAAAACTGGCTTTAGCACAGTTTTGTTCCATTTTATAGTAGCGTCGATACTATTTAAGCAATATATCCCACCCTCATGTGTGCCAATAAAAATTAAATCTTCCGAAAGACATGGTGATGATGAATGAACTTTACCGTTCAATTTTGTTTTCCATCTTAGAGACCCGTCTGAACGGACAGAGTAAATGAATCCATCATCTGATCCAAAATATATAATATTATCATGACAAGATGGAGAAGACCAAATTTGACCGCCGGTTTCATATTTCCAAATTATCTCTCCTTTCTGATCGAGAAAATACAAGCTATGATCCATCGATCCCAAAACTATATTTTTTCCTATAGGACATGGTGATGAAAAAATATCTGAGGTCGTTTGATGCTTCCAGATAATACTGCCATCATTTTTATTAAGTGAAAAAATTGAGTTATTTTCAGAATTGTCATTATTTATCCAAGAATCAAAGGTAGCGCAGATTAACATATCATCCAAAATTAATGGAGATGAGACAATAGGACTACCAATGTTATGATGCCATTTTATCACTCGTTTTGGTATGTCCAAACAGAATATACGTCCAGTTAATGTAGCAACGTACAGAAAACCACCTTCAAAAACCGGAGATGATACAATCGGACCCAGCTCTATAGTCCAGTAAAGTAACGGTTTAATTAAGGGTTTTGTTTTTATTGAACCAGTTCTTTTTATATTTCCTCTAAACATAGTCCAAGATTCGTTATATTCAGTTGACATACACTAATCTCTCGCTATCAAAAATAATAAGAAATTGTCCACAATCTTCAAAATTGGAAATTTA
>VBPR01000160.1:4082-5804 GCA_005877345.1 Nitrososphaerota archaeon | reverse complement strand
TAATGGGATGCCATTTTCATTTATTTTTTTTTCTATTTTCAGTACAGTATAGTCAGAAGCGTTGAGATTGTGGGAATTAAAGACAGAAGTTCCAAACGCTTCGATAATTAACAAAATTGGCGACAATTGATACATACTAAATATCGATAATGAAAAAAGTATCAACAATGAAACGATATAAAACTGTTTCATACATGTCACATTGGCCACAAAATTTAGAATTGAGTCATAGTCATCGTGTCGTTCATTATTCTAATTTCGAAGTAATTTGAGTCTGTAGACTGCTCCGTCACTTGATGGAAATGTTTCTTCTTGTTGTGGCGAACCTCCTATCGTGCTAAAGTAAAGGTATCCGTCATCTGCGGACTCGATATCTGTTATTCCACCAAGACCACTCAATAATACCTGTGATTTAGTCTCTCTTTCGTCATTGGCTATTTTGTCTGCGAATGTGCCATTTAGGAGCAAACCTGTCCTGTTTTTGTTTAGATCAAAGTGATAAAGATCCCCGCCATTGATATCTCCAACAAAAAGGTCGTTTTCATATTCCTTTCCTAATTTTTTAGAATGTAGAAATTCCATAGTAGTAGGTCCAACAGTATTATTCCAAGTAAATTCTGATGCACTTTCCTTCTCATTAAGAATTCCGTTGCTACCAATTTGCCACTTATCAATAAAATTTAGATTTGAATTTGTATTTACGATAAGAGTTGTTGTGTTATGATTGGATTTGCTTCTGTAGTCCTCATGTTCTACAAGCCAGACGTATTTGGTTACAGGGTCAAAATCCATGCTTAGGTCATTTGGAATACCATATGGATAACCTTTGCCCTCTTCATTTTTAACTACCGGATCTCTAAGCTTTTCTTGATGATAAGTAGGCAGGACAATGCCGTCTTGAGTAACTCTTATAATCTTACTTGTTTGATACGGTTCGATTAAGCCCGTGGGACTATTTGTAATATTGATTTGTCCTCCTTTGGGTTTAACTACAATGTTATCACCTAACTCATTATTTACTACGGCTCGAGTAGAGTTACCAATATAGCTTGCTAGTACATAAACATCGGAATCTGGACCAATAACAACTTTACTACCCACATTGTAAACATTCGGAGGCCCTACGGGTAAATCTAATAAGAGCTTTGGATTTACAAGTTTGTTATCTACTAGTTCGTATCTGTATAATCGATTACCTAGTGGTTCCCTATATCCCGTCACATCATCACCATCTTCTGCAGTTGCTTGTGTATAATAGAGAAACACATATGTAGATCCGGTAATTTCATTTTTTGAACCAGCGATTCCGAGTATTCCTCTTTCCCCATTTGTAGCAACATTTGCGTCGAGTATTGGTTGTGGTAGGATGCGTCCATTAACAATTCTATGAATAATTCCAGTCTTTTTTTCAGCCACAAGGATGTCGTCCTTGCCGATGATTGCAATCTTTGATGGAAAGCTCAGACCATCCGAAATTTTATCTAGGACTATGTCTTTCCTTTCATTTTTTAGTACTATGAAATTATCGTTCTCATAAGCCACTTTAATTGAGGATAACAAAGAATAACCAACTGGTTGCCAGGGACTCATGAGTGAACGCATGTTCTTATTCCAATATAATATGTTTTCCCTCACCGGATCATAGTACTCGGATTGATTAATGTGAACACCGTTTGAATGGTCTATAGGTTTTTGTAAAATGGCATAGTTTACGTGAGTCCA
>VBPR01000160.1:0-3877 GCA_005877345.1 Nitrososphaerota archaeon | reverse complement strand
TAAAGGATTGAGAACCATTGAACTCAGATAGAAAGTGAGCACTAATATAGTAACAGAAGCAGTCAATACTTTTTTGCCTCTCGTAGCCACAAATGCAACTACTGCTGTGCTAGAAAAGGCCAAAAGGGGTGCTGCAAAGATGAGATATCTTCCATTGAACCAACCCGTAACTATATGTCTATATATTTCACCCGAGCCTTGAATCATAGCCACTAGATCTAATAGAATCGGAAAGGCAAGAATAGATATTGTAAGTAATGAAAATAGCAGTGACTTTTTCCTTTTCATGTATATGAATACTGAGGCCCCCAGAATAGAAAGAAGCACAACATGTAATCCGTACATGTCAGTCGCAACACTAAACAGTGTTGAGACAGCGTTACCGGGTTGTAGGAAAAGGTGCTGACGATAGGGTCGTGTGATTGACTGTGCTTGTGCAGAGTAAGGACCTGTAAAGAATAGTACGGGATTTCTAAAGATAAGGCCATTATATATTGTCCACACAATAATGCCTAAAAGAGAATATGGAACAGCTATAAACACAAAGGCTTCTATCTTGCGCTTCCACAATTCCTTTTTGCCGAGTAATAAAACAATTAAAATCATCATGACAAGTCCTATTGGAAAGAACCATGCTTCATAACGAGTAAGCGTAGCTGCTGATATTGCTATAGCGCATTTAAGTAAACTTCTATATTGTAACCATATATCGTTACCAGCATTGTGGAGAGAACACCATTTTAAGCCATAGTATGACGCCATCATAAAGAACATCATGAAAGGTGCTTCCATCATTGGAACAAGGCTCATATAGATTACAGATGTATTCATTAGAAAAAGTGAAGCAGCCAGATAGCCAGCATAATTGGAGGAAAAGTGGAGTTTAACTATTCTGGAAAGGAACACTGCTGCAACGGCGGTCGAAATCCCGCTAACTATCGTTCCAGCCAAACCTGTTTGAAAAAGATAGTTACTCATTGTGAAGGGTAATAACATTAGATGGGTCATCGGTAGCCAGACTGACCCAAATTGAGCTATACCCGGGGTTAGTGAGTCTATAACTCTTCTTGCTATTACTAAATGTGAGACAGCATCATCATAGTAAAGTAAAGAGTTTGGATCCCTTGCCAACATTAAATAAGAAGATGAAAAAATCAGGGCTAAGGAGAAGATAAATATTAAAAGTTCAGGGTGACGAGAAAAAAAGTGAAGGGAAATATATCTATCTATAGATGATTTAATCTTAATCTTAGTTTGAGGTAAAGTCAATTATTGGCGAACCTCTTTGGGTTTTATGGAATATCCGTGAGGTGTCTTGTGCCAGACTTTTGGGTTTCGAATAAATTCATAGATCGCAATTGTAGATGGTACTACCTGCAAGTATATATAAAATGTCATTAAAAATGAGTATTTCACCTTCTTCAAAGCATATTCGTCACCATGCCTCATTAGTGCTTCCACGGCTACAAGTGGCATATATGTAAAACTAAATAGAAATGTAGATACTGACAAGTAGAAAAGCCAGCCGTTACCTCGAAAAGCTTCCAACATATAGGGTACAACGGGCATCGGCGTTCCAGACCAGTTTACCCAATAAAGACCAAACATAATCCAACCTGGTATTGAGACAAAAAAAATGATTGGTGCTATCAGAATATATAAGAGGAAAATGGTCCGACTAAGCCCGATGTCTTTTATCAGGCTGAAAGGATCTTTAAAATGAAAGTTCAAGGAATAAACAAAACCCTTATTCCATCTCGCTCTTTGCTTTATCCATGGCTTGATCTTAGGTGGCGCTTCCTCCCAGGTTATGCTATTGATTGGAACCACTATGTGACCTTTTCTAGCCAACCGTATTCCCAGGTCAGCGTCTTCAGAGACATTCAAAACGTCCCAACCATCGAGCGTTCGGAGAACTTCGGTTCTGAAGTAGTTGCTAGTGCCTCCCAAAAGAATCACTCTCCTCAATGCGTAGTAGGCAGGAAGTAGCACTAAGAAATGTTGAATATACTCTATGCTGAAAAATTTTGTTAATAACGATTGATCGGCATTATAATAGGCAAGGCGTGATTGCACACATGCAACCTTCGGATGTTTTAACAGATAGGTTACTGCCTTTCTAAGTTGGTTAGGATCTGGCCTATCCTCTGCATCATAGATTGTGAGAATGGAACCTCGTGCGCCGGATAAACCCTTATTGAGAGCATTTGGTTTAGTTCTAGCTCCCTTGGGATGCAAATAAATATACTCAATATTAATTTCAAGATCATCCCAAACTTTTATCACTTTTGGGAACCCATATTTTGTATACTTTATTGCATTTATCATCCTTGCGTGACGGGGAAGTGTTAGCACAGATCTTAAGGTACGTTGGTCATCGGGTTCAATCAATATTCTAATATCTAGCTTATCCTTGGGGTAATTTATTTTCCCAATACTTTTAAAAAGGTATGGTAAAGTTAGATCTTCCTTGTATACAGGTAAAAGTATCGTTACTGTTGGTAGAAGGTGATCTGGTATTGCTCCTGATTCTCTTTCTGTCACTTCGGTAATTTTTGGGTCCTTGATAAATACTCTGGCTAATACTATTACTGCCAAAATATCTGCAAATACGTACACCATAGTTGTGATTACCATATAAACGAATATAACTGCACTTGGAATTTCCAATTAGTACGCCAATCCTCCTAACAACTACCCCTAATAACTAGATTAGAATTACCATATCATAATAATTTACAAAACTAAGTGTACTGTACTGAATATGGCTACCATCAAACAGTCAATACGACTTCCTTTAGTGTGTCTAGAAGTAATTTTGAATCGTTGCCTGACAGGAGTGTAATATCGTATTCTTTTGCCAACAAACTGATAGATTCCGCAGATTCTGGAACAGCAATTAATATTGCCTTGGTAGGCTTACAATCAAAGACAGCTCCGAACATTTTGACAAGGGGAGCATCGGTCACAATTACATCTGAATAGACTATATTTACCAGTATGGTCTTGTCATCTTTGCTTGCCGCAATGTCGAATAGGTATTCTACACCACTCCTTCCAGCTACTTTTCCAGGACTGTTGACCTGAAAGCCCAGTTGTCGCAACAATTGTCGATATGGTTCTTGTAGAACTACGGTGTCCGAATTAAAACTCTTGCTTAAAGTATAGGAATATAAATTAACAAAGGCAGTATCTGATACAGAGATCAATCTTTCACACATTCTGCAAAAGAAGAAGATAAGAGGATCTCGTGATGCCTTGGAGCAATCGCTGCACATAAACCAACCTTCATTTATTCTGACATCAGGACTTGCGTTAAACTCCAATACCACACCACACCTAGGACAGTGTTTTGAATGGCCGTCTGCATCTAATACAAGTTGGTCTTCTGGACATACATATCCACATGATAAGTGTTCAATAGTCTTCTTTTGCGAAATATTCGTGGATTTACAATGAGAGCACAGAAATCTTGTAGCTATGTTTGGTGAGGAGCATTTGTCACAAATAACTACTTTTTCATAGAAATGTGAGTCAAGTACCTTGTATTTTGTCAAACGTTCAAGGAGGCCTGGAATCTGGTTTGGCTTTAGTTCTGTAATACGCTCAACTTGAGGATACCTGCAAGAATAGTACAAATCAAATGAGGGATTCAATTCATTGATATCGTTTATAAGTAGATTTATGATTCTCTGTACATCTGGTATGCTGTAAAGGCCTCTCTCCTCTTCCTCTGTAACTATTTGGTAAGACGGATTGAGAGCGTTTTTAATATAAAAAGGCTCCAAAGATCCTGGCCTATCTACCCTATCCACAATGGCTTTTACCTCTTTAAGATCTTTTATCTCATTCTTGCGCCCGAACAATAGAGGTTCTT
>VBPR01000216.1 GCA_005877345.1 Nitrososphaerota archaeon | reverse complement strand
TGTTAATTCACATTGGGAACAATGAGCTTTATTTTCCCTTTCAATTTTTTGCTAAATATTAGAATGTACGTATATTAATACAATAACCTGCAGAAGCTAGATGTACCTCTTGAGTTTTACGTGATGGCTCACTAAGCATAAATTCACTAAATGATTGAAATTATTTTATTAAAATTATTTTATAATTTGTTCAGCATAAATAACCAACATCAAATCGGCTCCAAAGCGCAACGACAGTACGACTTCATCCTGATGGGTCTGCTGCATCATTGGGCCCATCAGTGTTTTAAAATTTAATGGATCTTCTATTAATATAATTTCTCTACCACCACCAGTATCCTAAACACCGCTCCAAATTCTGTAATGGCCTTACTCTAGTTTAATCTTTTAATTCCAATTCTCAAAAGCACTTTAGGGGATTAGAGCCGAACGCGATAACGGACGATAATAATCCCACCGGCTAACATAACACCGAAATATTATGTTGGAAATAATATTGGACAACAAATTATAAAATAATTTACTGGTGGGACCCTGACATGACCAATTATGAGTGCAGGCCCCACCAGCAATGAATGATTTAATTAAATATGCGCATTAAGTATAAAATAATTTTAGTATTACCGGTGGGACTGAAGGCCACACTCGTAGATCCCACCGGGCCGAGAAAATTTGACGATAGGAGTTGTCGGGAATCGAATTCACGTTACAAATATAATAATTTGCCTTACCTTTGTTACCTCAAACAGGCAATTTTTGTTAATTAGTAAAAATATAAAATAATTTAAGCGACTAGTGATTAATGTGTGTGTCTAGGCATTGAACAAGAAACAGCCCCATCAATCACTAGTTAATTTTGTACTCTTTACAACTTAGAAAAGAGTAGTGTGATGAATTCTTTATAAGATGGAAGGAAATGATTCTAAAATTATGATAATAAAGCCGATGGGACTCGAACTGTGCAAGCGTAGAGAATCCCACCGGCGTTCTATTGAACCGTAATCACATTAATGCTACTCAATATAAGAACCTGCCTTACCTAAGTTATCTCCAGAATAAGTCGATTTTTCGTTAATACAAACTTGATATAATATCCAATCTAGAATTCTTAATTCACTATGCAATGGATCCGCTTCTATCATAGAATTTGTTTCATTTATTTTATCTATAATTTTCTTCATCTTAGATTCAATAAGAGCGCAAATATAGATATTAGGATCCTTCATATTTTCTAAAGTCAAATTTATCAGTTCAATCCTTTTATGAAGATCTCGTTTGTATGTAGACTCCTCATTTTCTTGATCAAGCCATATCCTTGATTCTTCAATTTCTTTCTGTAATATTTGTTCCACTGTCATTGTCTATGAAATCTAATATAATAGGCTAAATGAAGATATAATATACAAGGCCTCTTAAAGAGAGGGACTGTTGGAAAAATTATTTTGTTTATCTTTTTTACTTACTTTGTCACCAATATTATTAGGCCAATTACTAACGTTGTTACCATTGCAAAGTGCAAATATTACATCTTTTTGAAATTCATAATTAAAGCAAAGGCTCATTTCATTCCCCCAACCTTGTTATCATCAATATCGCTTTCTGCAAGATAATTTAGTGAAGTCAGATCTTCATAAAATTTTGTGAATGCCCATTTTTCATAGTCATTTTCTGCATCCGCTATCCATTCATCCAGGGAATAATCTTGAATCAGACGATAATGATTTTTCTTGACATCTTCTAAAGTTGCTAGAAAAATTATTTCTGTTTCTTCATCCATACAATATCGTCTTCCTTTCATTTGTTTCCTTAACGTATGAGCACGTTCTTCTGTTAAAGGTCCATCACCTTTTTTCGTTATCTCACTCATTTACTGTCAATAGGTCCCAAAGGAATCCTATTATCCGTTGTGGTCATTTAATTCTTAACTGGCAAGCGTTAACTTGGTTTTTTACCTCCTGACGAAAACGGTTCATACTAATAGGTTTTTGAATAATTTCGTCTAATATTCCCTTCTTTATGTCGATTTGAAGTTCACCAGGATCAATTTCATAACCACTGGGGTCTTAATGGCTTGGAATTACTCAAAAAAGTAAAGACTTTGAATCCTAAAGTAAGGACGATATTGATGAGAGCTTATAATTTTGAGGAAGAGGAATTGTATCAGCAATATATGAGAGAAGCAGTGATAAACTCAACTATTGAAAAACCCGTCACAATGAATAGATTATACCAAAGAGTGGGAGATGAATTAAATGCCTCACGGGCATAAGTGAAATTCGAATTTGCAAAATTACAAAATCTAATAGTTATTTATGCTTCCAAAGCATTTGGATAGTATACTTTAGAAACTAGTTTATGATAGCAATCATTACAGACGAAAATATCTAAAAATTGATTTAGAGAATGGATATTTTTCTTACAATGGTCGCATTTCATACTCTCCATATACAATTATTAATTTTATATTTTAAATAGGTTTTATGTGAGCCTGTCAGTTTTTTTTAATAATCTAATCCATTTTCTAAGAAGCATTTCTTGGCGTTCTGTATGCTAGTAGATATTTTAGTATTGTCTACACTTGGTCGCTTATCAAACTCAATTCCTTCTGGTTTTATTGTACTTACTGTACTTACGAATTCTGACATCTATTTGTCACCTTGAATGCATTCGCTGGTGGGATTATTTTCGGCCATTAACGCATACGGCTCTAATCCTGCTGGTGTACTTTTAACATTTAGAAAATTAAATAAACTTATTAGATTAAGGCCGTTTATAGACTTTAGTTGGACCGATGGTCTGAAGTTCTTCTACGTTGTTGATTTATTCACAATAAATTATAAAATGATCAAAATCAAACTAGTAGGACGAAATGATATTGAATGAACAAATTACGATATTCTTAACGATACCTTTTAAGAATACACGACATTTTTATAACGATTATATCAATAAGCAACTAAATATAAACAACTGATTGGGATGAGTTTCGATTGAACCAAGCGTTTTCCCACCAGTTGTTTGTGTGTGACGTTACAATTTTTCCTGTGCTACATACTATAAAATGGCTTACGTAGAATGTTATAAGAATATATGAATTAGTAACGTTATTCTCTATAAAACTCTGATTGTTTTTTCAAACAATCATTAAATTTCTTCAGTATGGTAGGAAATTTTATATGATACTAGTAATTGGTAAAATAATAAAATGAATTGTCCTAAATGTGGTCATGAGAATTCTAGAAGACTAAGTTAAACAGGTAGCAGAATGTCCTTGTGATTGTCATAATGAAACCCATTTATTCTAATATTTATGGTCTTCGCAAATCTGTCGCTATTTCCATTCCCATGTCTTGTCTGCGAAATTCCCCTGAGCATCAACTTCTGCCTCGAATACACCGACTATATTATTGAGGAATCCCAATTTCCCCTCTGAACTTGCTTCAAAAAACATTGCTCCCCGCCAGTTTAAAACACCTGAGGCATTAGACCTGCCGATTCCTTCACCTGTGTATGTCGCGAGGTCCCCGTCTTCAGTCGTCGTTATGATACCACTACCGACTCCATGAAGTACTCCTTTAGACGGTGTGTTGGCAACGTAAGTGAGTGTTTCAGTTACTTGTACACCCCTAAGTTTGCCGCTCGCTGTTACGCTTGTCTCCATCGTAGGACCTTTAACATCGATCACTCTTTGACTAGAAACTTTACCTTCCATTTCTCCGATTAATTCTCCTAACATGAGATTTTCAAAGAGACCACTGTACTTAAGCGTACCTCAATGAAACTCGTTATGACCTGTCATTACTTGCTATCGACAGGTGCCTCAGCCTTCGCTTCCATCTGTGCTACTTGTATTTTTTCTTTTTCTACTTTTGGTTTAATTCAATTCAATGCTTAATAGCCGTCTCGCCTTTACCTTAAACATGTCTGAAAATTTGGAATCGTGTCCTAAATGCAAACAGGGTCATCTTAGAGATGCAGGCGGCGTCACTATTAAACGTGAAATTGAACCGCCATTTACACAAACTGGCAGTATGAGAGAACGAATATGTGACCAGTGTGGACATAGGGAAATTGACCAATATCTTGATGAATATGGAGAACCAGCGAGCGATCTCTTAGGTGGCACACCAACAAAAGCCAATCCAGAAGAGAAAAGAGAGGAATAAACATCTTTAATTTCATTTCCAAAAATAAAATACTGTTAACACAACATTCATGATGGTAGAGGGTCAGAATGAGTTTATCTTCATTTATTTAGTTACCAATATTACAAGGCCAACTATTAATGTCGCAGCTGTTAATATCAACGATAGAATAGTCCATTTGGAGAGATCATGATCTGTCATTCCTTTATATCATTCATCCTTTAATATTTGATGACATTTCCAACACAAAGAATTCCAACTCATGTTTAGATATCCACATTTAGGACACTTGATTTTTTCAGTCATTGGTTGATTTCCACTGGTGCCAAAGGAATCTTATTATCCATTGCTACTATCTTAGTCTTTAGATCTGTATGATACTTTCGCGATTAACTCGATTATTATTTTTATTTTCTATTTATAGAAAGAATCACGCTTAATTCGTATACACATTTTCTAATATTTGAGAACTGGTTTGATATGTTAAATATCGACAAGTTCCTCGATTGTATCGACTATCTGTTCTTCTGACTTGGAGACATAAAGAAATTGAAGAATGTTTGAACATTCTTAAACTAGGGGAGGAACATACTGCTTCTGTAGACGTTGATTCCGGTATTGCAATTTTTCGAAATGGTTCAAAAATGACATGTAAGAGCTTGAAGGAGTTTTGGAAAAACAAAAAAGAATTTAGACAGATGCTCAAGGATTATGACACAGAAGCAGCAGCAAATGAGTTGACTGGCGATAATCAACTTACTAATGAATCCACAGTGAATCCTGATTACAGAGATGTACCATTAGTAATGATATGTCTACAACCAGATTTGGTGGGTAGAGATGTTGGTGACAAATGGCCGTGTAGATTCTTCGCAAAGGATGAGATTGACCTTAGCAATATAGACATAACCAACGAGTTCAAAAAGGAAAATACATTCAACTATGGAGAATAAGAACGTGTTAGAATTAAGGGCTAAAACAATCACACGTAATGTAATTATTATCAAATGCATACATTTTGAATATAGGGTTACTCGCTTAGATTTTGATCTTTGATACTGAAATAATTATAAAGTATTAGTTTTTCCAACCGTCCCTCTCTTTAAGCGGCCTTGTATATTATACATTCAATTAGCCTATTATGTTTTAAAGACTATGACCGTAGAACAAATATTACAGAAAGAAATTGAAGAATCAAGGACATGGCTTGATCAAGAAAATGAGGAGTCTACATCCAAACGAGATCTTCAAAAAAGGATTGAATTGATGCGGCCTGCACTCATAATTGGTCATGTCAGGGGTCCCACCAGTAAATTATTTTATAATTTGTTGTCCAATATTATTTCCAACATAATATTTCGGTGTTATGTTAGCCGGTGGGATTATTATCGTCCGTTATCGCGTACGGATCTAATCCCATCGGTGTACTTTAAAGATTTGGAAAATTAAAAAAACTTAACTAGATTAAGGCCATTTATAGACTCTAGTTGGAGCGGTGTTTAAGATGAAAGCGAGGGTTAGGGTTCCGCCGTCCACTAGCAAAAGGATTGTTAGTATTGTAGACGATGAATTAGATATCACTAAACTGTTTCACGATGCTTTATCTAATAATATCGATGATGCTTCTGTTGTAACCTTTAATGATCCGATCATTGCCCTCGAACATTATGCTAAGAATAAAGAGAGATATGCGTTGGTTATTGCGGATATGAGAATGCCCACCGTTAATGGATTGGAATTACTAAAGAAAGTAAAAAAACTAAATCCCTTGGTAAGAACGATACTAATAAGCGCTTATGATTTTCAAAATAATCCGGTTTTTGAAGATTATCTCAAAGATGGAATAATAAATTCCTATATAGAAAAACCAATAAAAATTAATAGATTACGTCAAAGAATAAGAGATGAATTTGGCAGGTATGAGTTAGGGACTGAAATATAGACTTTATTTTAATGATTATTTAGGTGTCTGTTGTCTTTGTTTTTCACAATACCACTCGACAACCGTAATATCTGGTAGTTGGCCCCCAATAAACCATCATTTGATTCATTCGTTAAATTAAATAACTAAGTTTATATTCTCTTCCGATTTTTTGTTTTCTTATCCTTCGTTTTCGTTTTCGTTTTCGTTTTCGTTTTCGTTTTCGTTTTCGTTTTCGTTTTCTTAGCCTTTATCATTCTGGCACTTACCTTATTTTTTACGTCCACATTTTGCGTCTGTTTTGCTGCTTTTTGCTTATGACCGCAAATAGCGCATTCATAGTCTCTGATGCTACCAGTTTCTCTAATTTGGCCTTTTGGTTCTGTGCTAACGCTAGTCGTTACCACAGGATACAGATGACCCTTTTTGCATTTAGGACATAACTCCAATCCAGACACAGAATTATTAAACGTGAGGAGGGTTTTAAATATCTACGGGGATAGGGTTAACGTCCTAAAATAAAATAATTTAAGCAACTAATGGTTAATGCGTGTTTAGGCATTGATGAACAAGAACCAACCCCATCAACCACTAGTTAATTTTATTGTCTTTATAACTAAAAAAGAGAATGATAAATGTCTATAAGATCGTAGACTGGATTAGGTGGCCAAAATAGTAAACGCCGCCTAACCCAAATCTATACTTGAAATTCTAACTACCAACAATAATTGATAAACATGATATTTTAATTTCATTAAATTTCTTTATATTTATTGCAAGTACACTTCAGACAATAACCATAATCTTGTTTGTTGTCAAAAACATGAAATTCCTTTAGATGATGACATAGAATGCACTCGTCAGACTTTTTAGACACTACGAATTATTAGTTTAGTCAAGTTATAACTTTTTAACCACTGGTTAGAGTTTTCGAATAAATTAAATCATTAACTGAAACAGTTAGTATTTCCGAGTCATTGCTAAGATTATCGGGATCCACACGAATGCTGTCAGAAACAATATCACAAGGAGATTCACTAACAAGACAGTTGGGGTTATCTCGGTTGATATCTGAAGCCACCCTGGTAAGTGAAGGATTAACGAGATTATTGGCAGCAACTAGAGGATTAAGAGATTAATATAATTTAATTCTATAATTAAAAAGACCGATAATTATTATCACTTCTTTCACGTTGCGAAAAAATCCTTTCAAATATTCATGAGAACGGGTGGTAATCCATATACCAACGTTTAAAAAAATAAATTATTATATATATTTATATAAATCATATTAGGTTTGTCTATTTGAAGTCAAGCATTCATCAACCTCAACTCTCTACTATTGGAATGGCTGAACAGAAACTAAAGAAAAAAAATATTTCAGATCCAGGAATCAGTTATTTCTAAGAAGTCTTGGTAAAAGAGTAATGTACCCTACAATAACTACAATACTAGATTATCTGGAGGAATCAAAAAAGATTTCGTTCAAGAAAGATGATTCAATTAATTGGATTTTTAAAAATACTCGTAGAAAAAAGAGATCATGATTGCTATGTTAGATCGTAGCAATGGATGCAGGCAGTCATTTATCAGAACTACTTTGTTCGTTGTCCAAGGAATCATAACAAAATTAAAATTTATGTCAACTCGCGGGGGTGTAAACCAAGCCGATAATACGACATACCCCGTCAGTCAGGTAATGTGGTAGATGTTGTGGGTAATAGCACAATAAATTATAAAAAGGATTAAACTCAAAATAGTGGGACGAAACGATATTCAATCAGTGAACAAATTAAGATATTCTTAATGTTACCTTCTAAGAATACAAAATATTTTATAACGATTATATCAATAAGCAAAAGGCGTCTGAATGAAATTCTAGTGATTGCATCTAGGTCTTTCGACTTAAATACAGGTCTAATTATCTAGTGTATCATGGTATTAGGGGAATTAATTGAAGATGAAAGTGGCAAGATAACAGGACATAGAATTCTAGATGTCGAGGGACCTAAGATAGAGAGATCCTTTACAATGGCTGGAGAATACAAGGGAATACAGGCCACAGATATCGGAACATTCTGGACTGTAATGAGACAGGGTGCAGAAGCAGAACCGATAATGTATGCAGATGCACAGGGAGTAATAACGGCCAAAGACGGAGAGGGAATGGCAACCTATACGGCCCAAGGGATAGGAAGATTTACAAGCCCAGGAAAGGAAAAAGTAAGATTCCACGGATCAGTGTTCTTTCGCACAACTTTAACTGGTGGACGAAGGTTATCGTTCCTTGATAACATGGTTGGTGTTTTTGAATACGAAGGGGACGAGGAAGGAAACTGCTCGGTTAAAGTGTGGGAATGGAAGTAGTAACGAACCCTTCTATTTTTGATTAATGCAAACCTGATATTTCCAGTCTAGTATCCTCAGTTCACTACTCTATGTAATTTGTCGGCCTCCAATATTGAATCGGTTCCATTTATTATCTCTTTAACGTCATTCATTTTTGATTCAATAAGGACACAAATATAGATATCAGGATCCTTCATATTTTCTAGAATCCAGTTTATAAATTCAATCCTTTTTTGAAGATCTCGTTTGTATGTAGTCTCCTCAGTTTCTCGATCAAGCCATGTCCTTGATTCTTCAATTTCTTTCTGTAATATTTCTTCTACAGTCATAGTCTTTAAAACATAATAGGCTAAATGAAGATATAATATACACGGCCGCTTAAAGAGAGGGACTGCTGGAAAAACTAATACTTTAGTAATTATTTCGGTATCAAAGTATGTAAGCAGTATCCTAGTTAGTCGAGTGAACATACTACTCTCATTATCAAATAAGATCAGCTTACGCAACTACATTTTTTCTAAAAGTTGTTGCTTCATTTTCTGAAATTCAGCTTCACTCAAGATACCATTCTGTTTTAATTTAGAAAGTTTCTCAATTTCATCAGCGATTGAAATTGTGTCAATACTGCTTGTTGCTTCACCAGTACTAGTAGCTTTCATTCGTCGCCTTATTATTTCTAAGAGCTCTTCAGCCTTGTCTTTAGGGAGCGCTTCAATTACACCTTCTTGGTCGTCTTCTCCGCTAATATCTTCATCAATCAATCCTAACTTGCTCTTGTTTACCATGGCCGGCGCCTTAAATAATATAGTTGAAGTAAAAACGCCCTTCTGTAATTTGACGCTAGTTATAACGTCGTACGGAATATCAATAAGATCCGCTTTTAAGCCCAGCATGTAGGGATCTCTTATAATCACTCGTCTGTCAGTTGCTATGACACTATTTGGTGTAAAAGCTGAGCCACCCGGCATCAATCTTGATTCCCTAGCTACAAGCAGTACTTTTTCACCCGAGCTTAATATTTTCTCAATCTTCTCGATTTCATTTAATTCATCTCCATCGGTTATATCAGTGTTAAAAGAGTGTTTGTCACCCAACGCCTATCTATCCCTATATGCTAGGCTGATATATTTAATAAAAGCTCCCGTTACGCCCTATTTGGATCGAAGCTAAAGATACAATAGATTTCATTTATTAATTTCCTGTTTTGCTAACAGTTACAACAATATATTATTATGTTCATTGACTCGTTGAAATACAAGTCAAGTACATTTTTTACCTTAAAAGGAGATTATTTACTTACTTAGTCACCAAAATAAGTAACTCTACATTCAAAACGTCTCATTTTATTATAATTACAGAATCATCTTTATGTTTTTTGAAAGTCAAATCCGATTCATTTATTTAGTTACCAATATTACAAGTCCAACTATCAATGCCGCAGGAGTTAATATTAACGATAGAATAGTCCATTTGGAGAGATCGTGATCTGTCATTACTCACCACTTCCATTGGTGCGCGACTTTGAACGCATTTATTTGAATAACTTATTAAATACACCTATATGGGACACTTAAAATAAATTAAATTACAAAGTTTGCTAAAAATATTAAACAAGAGCGCATTTTTTGAATCAAGTTACACAAGACATAGATTTATCCATGTATATTACGGTCTTGATCCGGTGTCGCGCATTTTCAGTACTTTTTGGAAACGCATAACTTCAATTTAATAGATAGAGTCCTCACCAGAGATTCCTAAAATCTCCATCCAGCCAAATAGATTTACATAATATAATAACTGTGGTAACATTCCATTCCATTGGAAAATTGACCTTCATAAATGAATTGCAAATATTCCGAAGAGCTTTTATCGCACAATTTTGATTAATTTTAGTCACCATGATGCTCATAGACTAGTTTATCATAAAATCTAACTGATTTTACATTCACAAATTCAAGCATACCGTATCTTGATAGTTCTCTTCCAAAACCACTATGCTTGATACCTCCAAAAGGAACCCTTGGATCAGAGGCAACCATATTGTTAACAGTAACTATTCCACATTCCATTTCCATTGATAATTTCTGTGCCTTTTCTAAATCACGTGTCCAAATACTTCCCCCAAGTCCGAAATCAGAGTTGTTTGCTGCACTTATAGCTTCAACTTCATCTTCAACTATCATTATTGGGGCGACAGGGCCAAAAGATTCTTCCTTTGACACTCGCATATTTGAATTAACATTTTTTATCACTGTAGGCTTGTAGAATGCACCGAGACTACCAATTCTTTCACCTCCACTCAATAGCTCTCCACCAAGACTTATTGCATCCTTTACCATTGAATCGATATTGTCCAGACTCTTCATGCTTGAAAGTGGTCCTATGTCGGTAGTGTCAGACAAAGGATCACCGACTCTTAATTTTTCGGTTTTTTGAACAAAGGATTCAATAAATTCATTTGCTATTTTCTTTGAGACAATGAATCTTTTTGAAGCAACACAGCTTTGACCACAATTTAGAAACCTGCCTTTGATGGCTCCTGACGCGGCTTTTTCAACATCTGCATCATCCAGTACAATGAACGGGTCACTTCCTCCAAGTTCCAGGACGCATTTTTTTAGCCGTGAAGTAGCACGTTGGGCTACTTTAGCCCCGATTTCAATACTGCCAGTAAAAGTAACTCCATCTACGTTGGAGTCGATCAACATTTCTGCAATTTTTGAATTACCAATAACAGTTTTGAACACACCATCTAGAGCCCCGCTTTTTAGTATTGTTTTTTCAATCTCTATACCACATTGCATCGTTGCGCTAGCAGGTTTCAAAACAATTGCATTTCCAGCCATTAATGAGGGTGCTGCGAAACGCAATGCCTGCCAGTACGGAAAATTCCATGGCATAATGCTTGCAATTACTCCTAAAGGCTGGAAGGTTATCATTGTCTTATTGGCGTCACTGTTTAGTGATTCATTATTGAGGAGTATATCACCATTGTATGAGTAAAATTCAACTGCCCAGGCACATTTTTCTATCTCTGAACGAGACTCCTTGATGGGTTTTCCCATCTCTTGAGATGCAATTCTAGCAAGGTGTTCCTTATCTTTCCTTAATTGCTCAGCCAATCGAAGCAATGTTATAGATCTTTTGCGAATCTCGTGCTTCCATTCTCTAAATGCATCTTTTGATTTATTGACAATATTGTTAACTTCATCATTTGTCATGTTTTTGTACTCAGATATTATCTGCTCATTAGCCGGATTGACAGTTACAACATAATTATTCATAGTCTTATAGATATTCAGAGGCAATTAATATTCATATACACTGCTAAATCAATTTAGATAGTTCTAATATTACACTTGATTCGAAAATGGCAGGTTACTGTATTAACAAAATAACATGTTCTTATCGCCATTTTCTGCGGCTATGCGATAATTAACTTGCACGTTACTAAGTGCGAGATTAATATGATCCAGTAATATTCTATTAGAATGAAATTCAAATAATTTGCAGCTAATGGTGATTTATAACCTTCCTGAATATTGAAAAATTATAAATTTCTACTAATAAGATATTATTTTATGAAAATTGGAATAATTGGAAACGGATTAATGGGATCTGCGATAGGTTATAGATTGTTAGAAAGAGGATTTCAAATTTATCTGTATAACAGAACCAAAGAAAGATCAAATGCACTTGTAAAAAAGGGCGCAATTAGAATGGATCGACCCTCAATGATAGGAAAAGAATGTAATTTTGTAATTATTAGTGTTACAGATGGGCAGGCAGTAAAGGAAATTTTGTTTGGTGACAATGGATTGGTTAACTGCGATAACAAACTACTCACAGTTGTCGACACTAGTACCGTTTTGCCGGAAGATTCAATCTATTGTGCGAGTCTTATGAAAAAAAAGGGATATGCAATTATTCAAGCTCCAATAATGGGAGGTCCAGACGCAACAAAGAAGGGAGACGTAATAACTATCGTTTCTGGTAATAAGAAAATTTCTGAAAAATGTAGAAAGATTCTAACCAACTTCAGCAAGAAAATATTTTATGTAGGTAATCAAGATGGTGTTGCCAACTACATAAAGCTTGGACTCAATCTTAACATTGCTTTAATAGCGATCTCATTGTCAGAATCATTAGTATTTATAAAGAAATCAAAAACAGATCCATCCATCTTTTTGGAAATTTTAAATTCAACTTATTTTAAGACAGGTTTAAGTGAAATAAAAGGTCCAAAGATGATTAAAAATAATTTTGAACCAAAATTCTTTTTGAAAAATATGCTCAAGGATATACAATTACTTAATGAGTGCGCAAAGCATAATGGAGCTAGTCTTTCGTTTTCATCACTGGCCGAACAATATTATCAGATGGCAGCAAATAGGGGTTACTCGGAATTAGACTATACAGCAATATTGAAACTATTTAATGAATTTAACAATTTGCCTCCCTCACATCAAATAAAATAGTAAAGGGATCTGATTATTGTTAGAATGACAAGTATTAACAAAATGTGTTTAAGCAATACCATAAATTGTTATGACTTTATCAAAAAATGTAATATAAGCAACAGAGTACTCATGAACTCTAAATAATAATAACCAACATTTTCAATAAATCTATTCGTACATGTAGAATCACTAGGTTTTTATTTTGCTTAGAAGGAATTTTAACTGAGGTTTTCAAATTAGGAAAGAGAAAAGTATTGAGTGAATCTGATCTAAAGGAGTTAGTAATGCCTCAACAGGGCGAACTGCTTGGGCGTGTTATAAAATTAGTCGGAGGAGATAACATTATTGTGAAATGCACAGATGGTAAAGTCAGAACATGTAGAATTAGAGGAAAGATAAAAAGACGTATGTGGATCAGAGAACACGATGTGGTTCTTATTGCACCATGGGATTTTCAAACTGAAAAAGCAGATATAGTCTGGAGATATATTTCTGCTCATGCTGAAAAGCTTCAGAAAGACGGTTTCCTCGAGGGCATCTAGAAAAAGATCAGTTTTAGTTCATCCTATTCAGGAAATTCTCCTATTATCTTACCATTAAAATCAAGTAATATGATTTTTATCTGTAACTCAGATGGAGAATATTTACTTAGATGACTATAGACCTCTTCACATAGAACATCATAAAACATAGTCAATCCAAACTGATCAACTAATTCGCCCACATGCCTTGCTGTATTTGCTACCTTTATCTTTTTTACAAGTTCATTTTTGGCTCCACATCTAATTGCCAACTCTGCAAGAAAATTCATATCAACATGCGAACCTTTTACATGCGTTTGTTTTATTCCCATCGCCATCTTTGTTAATTTACCAATAAACCCGATTACGTATGCCTTCTTTATTTTCTTAATTGCACATTGTTTAATGCTAAATCCAATAAAG
>VBPR01000102.1 GCA_005877345.1 Nitrososphaerota archaeon | reverse complement strand
GTATGAATTCATACCTCCATACCAGATACTTTTCTGTATCGCTCAAAAGATTTGGCAATCTAATCAGGGATTCCGTCCTGCCAGAAAACTGCAATCTTTCATCCCACTTTGGATACTTAGCCCAAATGTCTTCAGCAGAAACGGGTCTATTCCGTGTGTACAGGACATCTGGCTTGTATGCTATTATTATGCCAAAAGCAACCATGGCTATACCAAGGAGAAAAAAACCATGTGATCCACGGTTTATCGATTCAATATTCAAGTTACCAGTCGACGCTTTGTAATAAAAAGGACCCAAGGAATCACTGGCAACAGAAGGTATGACAATACTGCCATAAAGTAAGACTATCCCTAGACATGAAATTGCTATTGGGACGATACCTTTGATTAAAATCGAAAGGAAAACAAGTATTAATATTAGAATTGTGATTAAGTGTAAAAACCCAAAAATCTTCGAATTGAAGTCAATTACTGATATTGATAGATAAATGTGTATTATACTTAGTAACAATATACCTACTATTGTGAGTTTTAGTAAAAATTTATCATGACTTCTTAACCACAATAGATCAAAAGTCATGTATATTATTGCGACTAGAAATAAATAAATCTTGATCTATCGATTTTATATTTGCTACTGAATTGAGTGAAAAGCTGCAAATTTCAATTAATGATGAATTACTTGTCAAATCACTTGTGGCAATGCCCAATAATCTAAGTATCGATAAATTTCAAGAATTATGTGAGATTACAAGTAGAACAACAACAAAGGAGTTATTGACTTACTTAATAGGGCTAGGAATTGGTCATTTATCCAAAGATTTTGTTTTCTTTTCAGAAAAAGACAAACTAGATACCATTCTTTTGGTTATGAAACAACGGTGCGATCCAGAGCACCTCTCAAAGAAATTACGGTGGAATGACTTTGAATTATTTACCTGCATATTAATAAAATCTGCAGGATACACTCTCGAGAGAAATGTCGTGTTCAATAAACCTAGAATTCAGATAGACGTAATTGGATTTTATCATAAGGTTGCTTTATTAATTGACTGTAAGCATTGGATGAAAATTTATGATTTTAATGTATCAAGATTTGCTTTAAACCAGATGAGAAGAGCTCGGATATTTTTGGATAAGAGAAAAGATATTGAAGCAGCAATTCCAATTATAGTGACTCTTCATGAAAGTCAATGCAATTTTTTCTATAGGACTCCCATAGTTCCAATTTCTAAATTCAAACAATTCCTCCAAAATTTCCCCTTTTATCTTGATAAGCTACAATTGATTCAAAGACAATAATATTGCATGTGGCATATCAAATAAAATTCTCAAAAATAGTAAAGATGCTTATTTTGCTATGGCAATTGCTGTTTGAACCCTATCGTATAAACTGTTTGGCTAATTTACTTTGATGGTGTCTTTTATACAAATGGTAAAATTAAATACCTGCTTTCAATTTATATCTTAGAAATCGAATGAGGATATATCTTTTCATTATCTTGTCTGTAATTTTCATGGGCGTTTATTCCATACCTATTTCTAACTACCAAGCACTTTCAATATTAAATGGTACAGCACAATCCAAAAATATTACAGGGGCGGCACAATCCAAAAATATTACAGGGGCGGCACAATCCAAAAATATTACAGGGGCGGCACAATCGAGCAATATTACAGGGGCGGCACAATCGAGCAATATTACAGGGATGAATCAATCCAATGAAATTATAGGAACAACACAGCAAGACGATCTCAAGGGAACGGCAAATGATGATTTTATTTTTGGTGGAGCAGGTTTTGATAACATTACAGGTGCTCAGGGCAATGACGAAATTGATGGTGGAGTTGGTGGTGATAGGCTTGTTGGAGAAACTGGGGATGATCTTATTTTTGGTGGAATAGGCAATGACAACATTTCAGGAGGCGATGGAAATGATGATCTTTATGGAGGTCCTGGCGCAGATTCCTTGGACGGCGGTAAGGGAGCTGATTATTTTGATTGTGGTACTAGTTCCGACACTATATCTCACTTGAATATTTCAGAAGGCGATATTAGCAATCCTAATTGCGAAAAGATGGCGAGGTAGAAATTTGTCAATCAGTCATTTTTAAAAAATAATAAAATTTTCAAAATTTTAAACGTTGCAAATTGATAAAGTAAATCCGAACGGATTTACCTCTTACATATTGTTTTGTATAAGAATTTGTAACCAAAAAGAATCAACAAAAGTAATATTAATATTTTATTAATTTAGATCCACTTTGCATGACTGAAAAAATATTGAGTGTCCAGCCATTTACAAATCCAATGTTGTATGTACCAAAAGCTATGTTTTTTACAAAGGGAAAAGGAGTCCATAAGGATTCTCTTACGAGTTTTGAATTAGCACTCCGTGATGCTAAGATATCTGATCTGAATATTGTATCTGTTTCAAGTATAAAGCCTCCAAAATGCAAGATCATAAGTTTACAAGAAGGAAGAAATTATCTTGTACCGGGACAAGTTGTCTTTGTGATTATCGCAAGACAGTCTACTAATGAACCCAACAGACTGATCGCGGCTTCAGTGGGTTTGGCTAATCCAGCAGAAGAGGGTCAGTATGGTTATCTGTCAGAACATCATTCTACAGGTGAGACGGGCCAAAAAGCTGGAGATTATGCTGAAGATATGGCCATGGAAATGTTAGCGACCACAATGGGATTACCAAATGATTCTTCTTTGGCGTGGGATGAAAGGCAAGAACAATGGAGACTGTCCGGGAAAATATACAAAACACAAAATTTTACGCAATCTGCTGAAGGCCACAAGGATGGTTTATGGACTACAGTACTAAGTGCAGCAGTTTTGTTAATTTAGACTGTATTATTTACACTAATTTATTGTACTTTATTGTAGATAGCAAGAAATCCAAAAGATTTACATTGAATTGTATCAATATTATTAGCAATTAATCTTGGATTTAGTCACAAATAAGCCAATTCTATTATATGATGATACATGTTCATCATGCACCATTTTTGCAAAGTACGCATTAAAATTTTCCAAGGGTCAAATTCACTGCATAGGACATTTTTCCCAGGAAGGTGAGAAATTGAGGAAACGCATATTCCCCAGTAATTATGATGCAACTGAAATGTTTTGGCTAATAAAGGAAAATAGGGCATTTGGTGGGAGGTCAGGTTTGTTCCAGTTATTAGTACTCATTTTAAGAGCAATGCCTAAACGCAAGAATTATGCGGAAGACAACTTACCAAAATATTGTGCTAATAGTGAGGATTGTAAAAATAAAATGCATA
>VBPR01000101.1 GCA_005877345.1 Nitrososphaerota archaeon | reverse complement strand
CTTGTTAAGAAATGGAAAAAAATTAGATGTAAATTTCATCAATTCAGTTAACAATTAATTTTTTTCTATCAAAAATTGAATAGTATCCATGTACAGCTGTCTGAATTGTTAATCTTGAGAATGAAATTGCAAAGATGAAATTAATTTAAGAATGAATCTTTTGTTATTTCCATATTTTATTTACTGTGTTACTTCATATTGATAACTATATCTAAATAATTTACATAAACTGTTAATTAATATAGAAATGCAGATGTAGTATTTATTAGCATATATGTGGTAGACCTTTTCTGTTTCAAAAGTCAAATAAATATTTTAATATGTAATAAGCTAATCATATTTAATCAATGAATGATGATGCGATATGGAAAAAAAGTTTTACAACAAATACAAGAATTATATTCTTTTTAACAAGAATATTATTATTGCAGGAACAGCTGCACTCATTGTAGGTACCTTTTTTACTCAATTCTACGCACAGCAAAATAAGAATAATTTTTTAAACTCTATAGTAACGCTCTCAGTAGAATACGCTGTATACTTACCATTATTTGGTTTATTTTATTATTTGGATAATAAAGGAAGATATGTAGACCCCTTAAGTGGGAAGAAAAACTATACAAACATTAAAAACGACATAATAATCATATTTTCTGTATTAAAGGTATCAATACATTTTCAATTAATGCAAATATCTTTTGAACCTTACCAAGCTTCAATGATTGGATCGTTCACAGCATGGTTTATTTTTCTCGTGATCATAAACTTTGGCGCAAAAATAGTAAAGTTATTCAAGACTAGTGATACGTGAAATTTTACTATGTTAATTAGAGTATAAGTTGAAAAAAATGCTGTTTTTCATTTCAGGATATAGGAGATAATGAATTACCAGATACTATCTTTTATTGTTAAGTTAATAAAGGCTATCACAAATCTAATACGTGGATATAATCAATATGAACCAGTTACAAATCTGGTCTCCTATAACTGTCTTTTCGAAATCTGGCATACCCATGAAAATCGTGCATGTTCCTCTGACCAGTAAATATTGTATACTAATTGAGGTAGCATATATTTCTGATAACTGCCACTTAAAATACCTATTTGCCTTGTAGCGCCTTAAATTTAGCTGTCAAATTTACGTTGGTTGTTGCGTTCCCTGCATTAGTAGTTGGAGACTCGTTGGTTGTTGCGTTTCCCCTATAAAGCGTAAAGTTCTCAACGCTTATTGTTTCGTTAGTTGTTGCATTTACCAATGTTTGAGTATGGTTTTTCATATCCAAAATTAGCTTTGTGTTATTTGCTGGCATGGGCACAGTTATAATTTGAGCTTGTGCCATAATCCACTCAGTAGTAAGAGAGGGTATCAACAAAGCAAATGCAACGGTAAGTTGAATAAGAAT
>VBPR01000215.1 GCA_005877345.1 Nitrososphaerota archaeon | reverse complement strand
GGAATTATAATTTATTACCTCTATAGACCAAATGTGAAATCCTATTTTGGCAGGATAAAAGCAACCAATGTATAACCTCCTTCCAACATGACATTTTTCAGTTTTTAATTATTATTATGATATGAGAGACATAATATTCTATGCCAATAGAGATAGATTCTATCGTGCAAATAATCGGTGCTTATTGTCTAAAATAGAAATGTAATTGCCTAAGATAGAAATGTAGATTTTTATTTGAATGCCAAAAAATTATATACTAGAGCCATAAACAAGGTGTAAATGAAAATTATGTTAGCTATTATGATGTGAATGTCTCTAATATGAAAGTTACTGCTGGAGGAAATGGAACTTTATGGATTCGTAGACTCCTAAAAATGTGGAAATTAAAGCAGGAGAAGCTGTGATATGGTATAATCCAATGGCTGTTTCTGAACCACATACTGTTACTTTCATAAAAGTTAAAACTATTTTCCGCCACCAGCAACCCCCTTTAGCACCTCTAATTTAACTGAGTTAAAATCAGTGCTACCATTTCCGAACATAGAACCTCTTATAGTATCGGGTCAAAATGGAACAAGTGCTGTAATAGTAGATAACGCAAGACAATATAATCCAGTAGCAATAGATTCCACTGGCAAAAATGTAACGTACCTACCAATTAATGGAAAGTTTAGTATGACTGGAGCTAAAAAATTTGTAAATTCTGGATGGATGTGACCTACGGGATTGGTACCACCAGGTGCAGCACCAATAAATAGTTTTACTGTTACATATCATTATATATGCATTGTACATCCATGGATGAATGGCGCTGTTACTGTCAATTAAGAAAGATCTTTATATTATGAACGAATGAAGGAATGACAGACATATCGAGGATTAAGTCCTCAACAGTTCCCTCGAAAACTTATCCATAAGATTCTAACACCTAGCATTGGCAACAGAACAGTCGAAAATCGTAATCAATACAAGGAAAGCAGTTTTGACAGCATCTTACTTGAATGATGAGGTTTCACAATTCTCCGAGCCACACTTTCCAGATCTAAATCGGTTAGAATAGACCATCTGTATTTCTTATTCATCTTTAAAATTTATGTTTTTATGCCTTCCATCACAGAAGGGTTTATTCTCAGAAGCGCCGCAACGACAAAAGGTATAATGTTCTTTTGATGCCCCTTCTGCAAACTCGATATTTTCACTAATTAATTCTACTCCTCCTGTTATATGATAAGGTCCATTTTTTAATACCGTAACTGTCGGATTTCTTTGTTCCTCTGGATCTCTATATTCAACTCCATCAATGGAGTAACTTAGAGCACCGGAGGGACATTTTCTTACAGTGTTAATTATATCTTGCATTTTAGATCCATCAGCATTAATCCAAGGTCTGGATCCTAATTTAAATACAGAGGGAAGATTATTAACACATTCTGCTGCATGAGAACAAATCTTCCTATTATCATGTATCGTAATTTCCTTACCGGGATAATCACGTCTCTTGTCCTTGGTAGATATTTTGCTGATATCATTTTCATTTAAAGTCATATTCCTACTTGAAAATCGAATTACGCCATGTGTACCGTCACAAAACGGCTTGTTCTTTGATGCTCCGCAACGACATAATGCAATGCCTACTGTCGTCGATAGAGGTTCTCCCTTGAAATTTTTAACGTTATCAACTACTTTAGGTTGCATGTCGTTTATCAAGTAATAAGGACCATTTGGTAGTGGCAGAATCTTTGGCTTCACTTGATTGTTAATATCAGTACTATTATTGGATCTCATACAATCATATCTTCTTTTGTTTACTAGGAATAGTATCACTATCCCTATCTAATGAAAACATCATCGACATAACACCATTTCCATTTTTCACCAGGCTCAAACATCCTACATGACCGCAACTTAAGCAAAGGCGCAAATGCACCCAGTCAGATCCGATTTTTTCACATTCCTCACACCCTTTTGTATTCCCATTGATACTTTGATTAACTTTATTCATGTGATCACATGAATCGGCAACCCTATTATTCACTTTACATCATACTATAATCTCCAATACAATATTTAATAGTTGTTAAGGAAACCTGCCAAGGATAGTTAATTGACAAATTGGTTATAAAGTTAAGAAATATTTCATGTATGATTTTGCTAGTAAGGGGTCAAACCCAACTGATTTCTTATTCAGAAGGATAAAATCGCAACATGTGTTATATGTGGAAATTAAAAAAAATATTAGGTCTGTAATCGTTATACCATACCAAGAAAGAACCCATCAACCGATTCTATTTTTCCAATACAGTATGTAGTTCCAGTGGAAGGGATAACTTGTCCCCCGTTGTAAATTTTTGTATTTCTCATAAATATATAATTGAATTCGAACTCTCCTTCTTCTAGTTCCTTCTGATTTAATTGCTCTATCTTCTGAAAGAGCATCGTTAACACTTCTTTAGAAGGAGTCTTATTTCTGGAGATGTATCTGTTATTGCATCAATGAATACTTTACCTATTTCTTCGTAATATCGTTTCATGCCAATCATCTTTCCAGATACGATTGTTCCATGGACACTGAGGGTTATGTCTATTTCACTCTTTTCGCTGGGATCTATAATACCAGCAAATATTTTTAATAGTCCTATACGTCCATCAAATTTACTTTTATGTCTAGAGTCAGAAGACATAACTGTAAAGTTTTTGCTGTCCCTGCTTTAAGAAGATTCTCTTATTCTATACTATAACATTTCTTCTATACTATAACATTTTTACGATTACTTAATGCATCCAATAAATCATTATAACTTATCTGGTCTTGATTCAGACTGTATTCATTAGCGTAGCGGGTTCTTAAGCTTGTGATTAGTTTATAATATTTGGAGGATATTGTTCGATAATTCGTATTAGCGAGTCCTATGGTTTAGCTAAATAGTTTAGGTAATTACTTATTCATATTATTTTTTATTCATTTTTGCTTTTATCATAAAATTGATTTGGCTACTGTAGGTCCTATCGTTCCATTCGTTTCAAGTATTAGAAAGGGACCAAAAGTTTTTCCATAATCATTACTTACCTTTGAAACTAGTACATCAACTGTCTGATTTGTTTCAAGCCAAATTTATTCAGATCTAATTGATGATTATTCTTTACGAAATCCTAGATACACACACTTGTTACAAGGATATCAAGATTCTGTTCCAGCTAAATCATACTGATAATGATCTCTAATATGACCACAAACGAAGATATCATATTTAGTCTCCAGGGTTTTAATAGAAGTACAAGCTTATCCTTTAATTTATCGTAATTTGGAGTGGTTTATGCTTTTATGTTTATATTGTATTATTTTATCATCCTCTCGACCATAATACATATCTCGCTAGCATCCTAAATAATTGAGCATGTTTAAAATTTAGAGGGTTAACTGTGTTAACTGTGAAGTAGTTTCCAATTTTTCTGAATAATTCAAATTGTTTCCTATTCAAAGGGAGTCCTTTATAATAATGTTAATATCTCGTAACTAATCTGTAATATATATGCAAAATGATGATAATTATGACAAGAATAAGATTCCGACATCTGTAGAGATAGTAGATGTTCCTCCTCCCAATACTGATAATGAGAGTGTTTCAAAAACTAATTTGTCTGCTGGAGTGACTGAGTTGAGTAAAGACGAGCTATACCGTCTATTCCAATTCAGAAATTTAGCATATTTGGGAACTTTATCAAGAGATGGTTCACCTCATATCACACCAGTTTGGGCAGAGTTGGTTGATGATTTTATTTTAATTAACACGTTCGAAGAAGCAGCAAAGAACAGACACATATCGAAGGACAACAGGATAGCATTGTCTATAGTGGAACAAAATAATCCTTTCAATATGGTATCTATAAAAGGAAAGGTTGTAGAACAGATAGGTGAAGGAGCTGATGAACATTTAAAAAAGCTTGCCAAGCGATATCTTGGAATTGGAAAGTATTACTATCGCAAACCGGATCATAAAAGGGTAATTCTAAAAATAAAACCAGAAATAATCATGGGTCTGTCTATTCACCCTGCTTTTTATTTTCTAGCATATTCACCATGGGTGAAATAACTGGATTTGAAATTTATATCTGGATCAACAAATAAAGATATCTAGCCAATAAACTTTATAAGCTCAGAATTGACTTTTTCTTTCTCCTCATAGTAAAATCCATGTCCCGCCTTCTCAACGGGAACCAACTCTGAATCTTTGATACTGTCGTGCATAGCTTTGGCTAGGTCAAATAAACAGATATGATCATCCACTCCATGAAGAATGAGTGTAGGTACATGTAAGCTCGCAAGATCACCTCTGAGATCCCTATTCCTCAGCTCGATTGCACAATGGATTGTAGCATATGCTGATGCTGCTAAACCAAGTCCTAAATTCCAAATTTTGAATTCTGGACTGAGCTTCTGAGGATTTGCGAAGAATAATTCACTGAAATTCTTGAGCATTGCAGGACGGTCTGAGTATGTTTGACTGATCAGATCATCCACTGCAGTCTTGTCTATGCCGTATGGAAAATCTTCTCGTTTGGTAAAGCATGGTGCGGCTGCTCCCAATAAAGCCAATTTAGCTATACCAGAGCCTTGGTGACGAGCCATATAGTGAATAGAAATTGCTCCTCCCATGGAAAAACCAACGAGGGTTACATTTTGTAGATTAAGGTTATCAAGGACAGCTCTAAGATCATCTGCCATTGTATCATAATTATATCCATCCCATGGCTTATCTGAGTCGCCAAAACCTCGCAAATCTATACCAACACATCTGTATCCGTGCTTAAGTAATTCCGTAAATTGGTACTCAAACATTTTATGATTGACAGGCCAGCCATGGAGGAAAACAACTGGTTTTCCTGTACCGACATCTTCAACATTAATATTAACTCCATTCCCAGTCTTTATCTTGTTACTCAATTATACTGTCTTTTCACCAAAGAAGTTTATATACTCTTTATTTCAGAGATTTGCATAAATTAATAGTTTAAGTGCTGACTGGTAAGCTTTCATGTTGTTTAGTTGTTATTTGTGGATCATTTCTTCATTTTATTATGCTTGAGTGTGTATTTTCTCCTCTTTTTATTTTCCTTCCATCGTCATAGAATTTTCAATTTTGGGATCCTTAGCCCCTAAAGCCCTTCCACCTATTATCATATCTCTATCTTCAACTATTTATTCTACCTTTACAAATCCTTTTTAAAGAATGATTTATTGTTAGACTGTAAAAATACTACAGCAATTGTTAAACCTTAATTTAACGTAGGAAAGATAAAATCTGGGTCTACCATAAAGACAAGTACAATGCCGAAAATTAATTCTTATTTTCTCATTGCGTTTTATATCTCAATTATAAGCCTGGTTCTTGTAGCATTCAGTAGTCCAATTCTGCAATATGCATATGCACAAGTTCAAGCAAATGTGACTACAAGTTGTGAAAATGGAAATTGCACTACCACAATTTGTGTTAATAATCAACCTTGCAAAACTACCAATTCAAATTCCACAAATATCACGTCGTTTGGTGGTTTATTAGAGAATAGAACGGTTCCAAAACCCACGGTTCCTGGTGAAATAGTATAACAAATAAATCAAGAAATAGGCTTCCATTTATGAATTTGTTTTCCTAAATTGATGTTTTGATTTTTAATATTACTGAAAATGAAAACTTAAACATCAATATGTTGGTATTGAGCGGTCGAAACCATTTTGTTACATCAGGGTTTTTGAAAGTAGGAAATCATAAATGTAACACTTTGTCAAATATCATTTTATGGATTCAACATCAAATGGCTCCCGTAATGAATTCAACATGAATAGCATCTTTTTTATATACCTCTCCTTTGAGGGAACCATGACTAGTTGTCTTTGATAGAATTCAATTAAATGCTCAATCAAACAATTAGATTCTTGCTTGTTTACCCCGGCTGATAAATTAGTAAGTATCATGGCATACCAGTACTCCACTAATGCATCCTCCCCGTATTTTGATACTAGATCTAGTATATACGAAAAATTCCATTATGTACATCTACGTATTTTTTTTCAACTATATGACCACACTTTGCTTTTATCAAAGTATTTGTTAGATACTATTGTAAAGAGGGCATATTAATGCTCTGGTAAATTAACGTGCCCAACAATTGAAGAGGGTATTATAATTGTGTTTTTATGATTTTCATCTAATTTAATTTGGGTCTTCGAACAACGTTGTTAATAAATGAGCATTCTAAAGCAATATATGAGGTAGGTAATCCTCCTGACAAGACTATAATTAAAAATAAGTGGATATTAAGTGTCATTCGTTATGGATAATTCTAAACCTTAACAGATTTAAAACGGTTAAGTAATTCAAGATCATCCATTAAAAGGAGCAATTCAAATTTGATACAAACTTTTACACTAAGGGGCAAATTTCTAGTTCCACTCTTGTTTTGTATTATCATGATGGTTTTCAACACAGATAATTTTTATTATGTAAAAATTTATGCTCATCAATTTACTCCAAATGAAACTGCAAACTTTGTAGGGATTATAGGCCAGATGCAAGCAGAATTGGGGCTCGTTCCGGTAAACCTGGAAAATAATAACGTGTCACTGGCTCAAAATCATGCAAATAAGGCAGCTTCCTTACTGACTCCAAGGATATTGGTAGAAATTGCAGAAGACAATCCTCGATTAGCCGGTGATCTTCGAAGTGCAATCATTCAACTGCAAAGCATATCATCATCTTCAGAGAGCCAAGTAAAAAGTGTTAGTCAGCTTGTAAGTGATCTTAATGAAAGGCTGGGTGAGGATGCAAGTGTCAGAATGGCACAGGTGCAACCAACCTCTTCAAACTTTCTGGAGGGAGTTACAAAACTTCTAGGAAACATATTTGGTGGTAGCGATAAAGAAGGAAAGGACCAGAATACAAAGCTTGAGGCGTTAGCTTTGGCCAATGTTATAGATGGTGCGCTGATAAACTATGGTAACGCATACCATGTTGGATTTGATATGACGAATATGTCAAACATGGTTATGATTGGGAACAGCAGCAGTCCAGGTTCCATGGTAATGAACAATCCTGCAACCGGAAATAATTCTGGCCCTAGCAATATGAATATGCAATCAATGAATACTTCGTTCAATAACATGACTACGACGCAACATGTAAGTGAAAAGAACATGGGTTACTCATTAGTTAATATGTCAGACTACCAGAGTGCTCAAGCACTGGCTACAAAGGCATCTGAAATCTTTAACACTAAACTTAAGCATATGACAATGAGCAACAATAACAAGAATGTAACAGCCTTTGTTACCCATCTGGATAATGGACTGACTCACCTTAATGACTCTATTTCAAAAAAAGCTTCGCCTCTAGATATTATGATGATAGTTCACACACAAATTCATCCTAACCTATTGGAAGCCTTCAACTTGCAGTTGCGTAAATAATGAATCACAACATATGCTTTGGAACGCAGAGACCACCGCTTTATTCGTGTTAAGTGATATTTACCTTAGTTTGGTACCAATTTATATGACGACTTGTATATTTATGAGATTAAACGATATGAGATGAAATCATCCTATTACGTTTATAGATACTACCATTTTTGCTGCTTTGTCTAAATTTCCAGTATACTGTTTTATCTATGCTTATTTTGATGTAAAGGTTTCCAAATTTTCCTTTTTGATATAGTAAAGTGGCATGTCCAATTAACATAACAAACCATAGATTTTTCCAGTGCTCTTCATAGTGGTCTACAAGAAAGGAAACCCTTGGATTTTCTGTTATGTTCTTTACCCTCTTCAGCTGTTTGATAGTAGTGGTCTTAGGTTTATCGTCCAATGGAATAAAGATACTTTCCTGTTCAATAACAAATACTACTGGTGTAAGATAAGGCTGCAAACTAGAAGATGCTGTTGCGAGATGTCCAATCTTTGCACTACTTATCAAATCTAAAATCTTTTTGTTCATACTTGTGTCAGCACCACAATTGAATAATAAACTATCATTTTTTTAAAAATCTTTTCAGACGGATCACAGAATCTTTGGTTATAATTTTATCCCACTTGGAAGGGAATTGTCAAAGATGATCGATATTTCAAAAAAACTTTCTAGATTTGCAAAATAATAACAGTCAGAACAATTATTTTGATAACTTCGAATCCAGATTATATTCATAAACTAAAACTAACATGTCATCATTGTAGTAGAAAATCACTTTTACGTCATGTGTAGTTTTATTCACTATGTCTCTATGTCTCTATTCTGGTTTAGTACTAGGCCATGAAGAATAATTTAACAATATTTTCCAATTTACTTACTTTAAAATAAACCAGGAGTATAAAATATATTATATATAATATATGTGACTCTAAAATGGGACCGATAATCTATTTTGATTTATGAAATGTAAAATAATAGCAAAAATCAAATTGATAGCTATACGCTTTTACTAAAAATATGATCCTTTAATATCATAATTAACCTTTCATAATATGGTAAAGGTAAATACTATCAGCGTTGGTAGTCTTTGGATCAAATTTGATACAATTTTAAGATTCACATAAAATATTTACTTATCACGAATTAATATTGATGCTATAGTCGCAATTAAGCTGCTGGATCTGGAACCGTCGGTAAATATATTGTCAACAATTCGGATCCGTTTGAGTACATGTGATTAGATTTGATAGGGGAAACAATAATGGACAAATTTTTGATTGGAATAGGATCACCATTTGCTATTATCACTCATCCTCCACCTCTTCCTCTTCTTCTACCTCTTCTTGTTCCGCGTCTTCTAATTCATGGGTTTCATCTTTCATTTCTTCTCTTTCATTGTCTTGAGCATCTTCTGTATCAGAATCTTTTCCCATGATTCACTATCGATACAAACTACAATAAAAATAGTTGCAATTATTTATTATCTTATTATCGCAAACAATAGATCTCTACAGTTATAGAAACTTCAAAAATAAGGTTTGGGGAGTTAAATTTGTCGTGTTTTAGTTTCTACTCTTTATCCTAGAGCTTGTGCAGCAGCCTTCAAATGCATCAGAGCGCCATTTGAATCTCCAGATGAAAACGCCTTCATACCTTCACCAAAATGCATCTTAGCCTGATCAGATTCTCCAGATATTGCCTGTTGTGCAGCAGTCAATTTAGTCGAAGCCGCTTGTTTATCTCCACTCTCCAAGGCTTTAATAGCGTCTTCAATTTGCATTTTTGCTGAACCGCCAGAAGTACCTGATGTTGTCATGTTTGGACCCGTCATATTTGCTGAACCTGTCATGTTATTTGGAGCTGTCATATTCTGTGCTCTGATCGAAGTGAATCCTGTGAATGTAAGTCCGAAGAGCACTCCTACAGCTAAAGCTACTGTCGCTATTGTAGTAGTTGAGAATTTCATTAAAATTAAGATAGACATTATACTTCTTAAGTGTTCATGAACACCTAGAAGTTAAATCTAGGCCCACTCATCGATGATTGTACTACAAAATGTTAAATACTTTGGTTTCTTCCTGTTCTTATGATAAGAAGGTATGCATTACTATCATCACTGGCTTTAGCAATTTTAACTCCGGTACTATTTTCAAGCGCGACGCAATATTCAAATGCCCAAGGCTCTGAGGGAACCGTGGTAAGAGATTCACAAACCGTTCTTCTTGAAGGTAAGACACTTCCCTCAAAAGATTACGTTCACTTATACGATGCTACACCATATATGATAAAGGTAGGTCATATTGCTGCAAAGCTTCCCTGTGACAACAATAATAAAACATCCTTGAATGTGCTTATTGGTCAAGCGCCCAAATTTAAGCCAGCTAATTTAGAGTTACTTAAGGAACTATCTACACCAGGAAAAATGTGCATATACCATGTAGATGTTGAATCAACGAAACAAGTTAATGGAACCATAACCGACATAGCACTACAAAACCCTACAAACAAAGAAGTAAAATTTGGACCGACTGCCACAATTGTTATAGGTGTGGATGAAATCATGCCAGGTGCAGAAGCAGAATCAATGGGAAATATGTCAATGGGTAACAGTACCGGTTAAACAACTTCGCTGATGCGCCTGCCTAAACATTTCCGATCCAACTCGAAGACATAGGACTGATTATTCATTCGGAACATTAGTAGAATATCTAATTTATAATCAATCTATCAAATTATAATAAAATGGAAATTATCGTGATGGACAATCGTCATTTTTGCTTTCTTACCAATATGTTGTTACCATCTATTTTTACTTCGTACTTGGGAACCGCTCGCACAGCGGGAGGCTTAGTTGGCTCACCAGTCCTAACATCAAATTTGGAACCGTGCCAAGGACATTCAACTTCATATCCTTCAAGCGTTCCTTCGTCCAATGGACCTCCAACATGAGTACAAATATTTCCTATCGCGTACAAAGTTCCTTCAGTATTAATTATACAGACTTTTTCACCTTCTACTTCAACTGCTTTCATACTTGAAGGCGCAATTTCATTTGCTTCAGCAACTTTAACAAAATTCTCACTCAAACTATACTTTTATACTTCAAAATACTATTTAACTGCTAATGTTTTCTCTCTTTTCGTATGAAATCTCCTTTCGAAATGTACTAGATTATCAGCTTTCTTTTTTGAATTCAACAAAATATGAATAATCGATACTACTAGTCAGAGTCAGAATTAAAAATTCATTTATTCACACTAATATCCTTAAGAATTTTCAAACTCATGAAATATAAATAACATTTATAGGATAGTAGAACTTGCTAATTATGATTTCAGAACCTAATGCTTCAATTAGACAGGTCGAAGGTTAATCCAATATTAGTCCCCGATGAATCAAATTGGTGGGAATCAAAGGCAGTATTTAATTGCTCGGTTCTTAACGATGGTAAGACTATTCACATGCTTTACAGAGCAATAGGCGAATACGATAATTATGTATCAAGGATTGGTTACGCATCAAGTAACGATGGTCTTTCATTTATTAGAAGAAAGGAGGTAGCGATATGTCCAGAGGTGGACTATGAAAGTTACGGTATGGAAGATCCTCGCTTAATGACCATTGAACAAGAAACTTATGTAACGTACGTGGTGCTTTCAAATTATGTCAAAAATAATCCATCAATATCTACTGCCCTTGCCAAGACGGACAATTTCTCTAATTATAAAAGACTTGGGATAATAACTATACCTGGTTCGGAAGATAAGGACGTCGTACTATTTCCCAAATTTAATGGAGAAGGAGCATCAAGTTACATGATGCTACACAGACCAAGTACCTGGGTAGGACCGGAGTATAATACAGAAAGACCAACTATATGGATTGCGGAAGGCGATTCAATCACTAATTTTAAAAAGCATTCTCCTCTCGTCAGACCAGAACAAAGTTGGGAGGCACTAAAGATAGGAGCAGGTGTTCCTCCCATTAAGACAGAAAAGGGTTGGCTTGTAATATACCATGGAGTTAGCGCAGAGCATGTTTACAGTGCTGGAGCCCTTCTACTTGATATAAAGGAACCTCGCAAAATCTTAGGAAGAACTAAAGTGCCTTTACTAACTCCCGAAGAAGATTATGAGACAAAAGGGGATGTCAATAATGTAGTCTTTCCAACAGGGGCATGTATTTTAGATAATAAGTTATTAGTATACTATGGTGCCGCAGATAAGGTGTGCTGTGTTGCCACAGTTGACTTACAAGAGATATTAGATTATTTATTGTCAGATAAATGTTCATTCTGAATTAAAGGAAAAAAAAGTAAGCCTAATCACCTCTCTCATTCTCTTAATTGTTTCATTTGACATTCTGCCAATAGAGTTACTTGTAATTAGTAATACACTATCATAAACTTAGATTACTCTATTGATGTTTTGAACAAATTTCTCAGCATAAGAGGATTCAATTAAACATCTTCGATTGCCGGAAAAATGCTAACAATCCGGATCTAACCCGAAAATTATGACTTTAATATTCAATTGAGTCCTAATTAGCGACCAATCTCTTATTAAGCAAGTAAACAAGTGTGTAACTGTCTGAATAACAACCAACGAAACCCAAAAACTCCTATTGTCCAAATATCTCCTTCACGAGCCTATTTGCTATTGTTATTTTTGCAATATGTTTGTTACTAGTTGCAGATAGGCTTGACAGTTCCGATTTCAAATAGAAATAGATTATGATGGTAAATCTAGATCTATGTCGTCGAGCATTTCTTCTATATCATCATCAAGATTATTACATTCATGAACATCATCTAACAAATCGTCAAGGTGACGATTGATTATGTCTTTATATAAATCTGGTTCCACGCCCTTTTCATTTAATTCATGCTCATTTTCTGCTATGTCATCTGCCGGTGCTAATGCCAATAGTTGATCCCATGTTATAAGAGTAAGAGCAAGATCTTTGCAACCAGCCTTTACCTTATTATGGCTTCCAAACGCCGAACCGATAAAGCCACTGCTAACTAAAGCAAAAGAGAACAATACAGTCAGGGACAAGGCAAACAATTTGCACTCAAAATTCATTCCTACAGTAACATGTACAAAGTATATAACTTTTTAGAACATGTTACCTAAAGTAGAATAAATAAGCAGAAATATGTCCAGTGTAGACAATTTATTAATATATAAGTTGGATGCACTAAAATAGCAAATGAATAAGCAAATTAGGTATCGTTACATATTGGCCATAACATTAGGGATAGTGTCCATTACCTTATTTACAAATAGCGATATGTATGTTGCAGCATTTGATCCTGTTCCATTTAATAAAATACCATCGGCTATAATTAACTCCGAAGACGATAAGAATGAATTTACTGCAGATTATTCACTAGATTTCGGAGATGAAACACAAATTAGACATGACGATGATGCTAAGCTGGCCAGTAATATGAAATTGGATAAAGACGATGATAGCTTATCAGTTGAAGTTAAATGCGATAGTAACGATATATGTGATGATAGCTTATCTCCTCGAGATGTAACCGTTTACTTAGTTGACAGAGGTACGAAAGACGGTCAGATTGCAAGAAATTCTATCCCACTATTGGAATTGGAAAAAAATGACTGTGGTTCCTCTCAGTCGATAGAGAACTGTGCACATTTTGATTTTGATATACCAGACGATATATTGACCAAAAAATATAAGATAGTCGTTGATATGGTTTTTGACGAAGCAGAATGGGTATTTATAAATCCTCTTAGAATAACGAATTAATAGTCAATTAAATAAATCATTTTATTGGTATACCTTTTTCATATTTTTCTGGTTACAAAACAGAATAATAGATCAATTGGAACACCTCTCGATAAGATAAAAATCTCTTAAGCTATCATGTTGAGCGAGAAAAGAATCCAGTCTGGCGTAGTTGGCTTCGGTTGAAATAAAGAAAGGAGAAAGGAAGAATATATGCTAAATTCAAAAATTTAGCAACCATGTTAGTATTAGTTACTAAGATTTGATGATGATTACAAGGTAGATTCGTTGGAACCGATTCATGGTAAGTTTATCCTTACTGCCAATTACCTCCCTTTGTGATTTAAAGCCTCTGTACTAGAGGGATTCTACTCAAAAGTTTGCAATACATCACAACAAGAATCACAAATTGGAGTCAAAGATTGTTACCTAAAATAAATAAATCGGAATCGATTCGATTACAAAGATGGAAAGGTTACTTCGTACGTTTTTAGTGATAATGAAGTGTCATTTCGTCGACTTCCATATCTTTGTCGTCATACTCTACATGAATATTTGGTGGTGCTCCCGGGATTCCTGAGGCAAACTCTACTCCAGCACAAGCGACCGAAGCCATTCCGGCAAATGCTTTATCACTATCATTCGACAGTCCTAGAGTTAAGTTCCCAGTGTCTGTTCGAAGTATAATTTCACCTTGTTTCTTTTCTCTATCAAATATGGTTATACTTTGGAACTTCCCGAACGTTATTTGTTTTGTCGTTATGGTTAATGTGGTAACGTCGTTTAAAAATTGATCCCATATTGAAAAAGAAAAAATTTTACAAGATCTACTTATAGATTTGATAATATTTCGGCGCCGAAAAGTTTTATTGATATTGTATTAAAGAAGTGTAAGAAGTAGCAAAGAATATTTCTTGTATTTTCTTTTTTCTTTTATTAGTAAATCGATTTGGTGATGTAACATATGTTTATGCTGCATCAAGATGTCATAAAACATCCATTTGTCGACTAAGCTTTTCAATTATTGTTGCCAATTTTTTTATTGATACTCTGAGGGCAGCTATTGCCTTGTCAAATGATTTGTATATTATCTCATTATCATTTCTACTTACAAAATGATAAAAAGGGTCTTTATCCATCTTTTTGGTTCCAACTCCTTTTACTAATTTACTGACCATTCTTGAAGAAAAATTTTTTTCTTGTATCAATTCTGTTAATTTGGACAGACTGCGTTTATTAGCAATTGGAAGTAATTCTTCTGCTATATAAACATTAATTTCAGATTTAGAAATTAGTTCCCTTACGTCTCTCGGTAACTCTATTAATTTCATTCGTTTACATATATAGGTAGACTTTTTGACAATTTTTGTGCAAGTTCTATGTATAGGGAACTATCTAATTTTAGGAACTTTTAATGTTACTGTCTCCTTTTTCTTGTAGTGAGGTGATGCCTTTATCAGAACTGGATAGATTGAAGAAATTCCAGAAACTTATATTCAATACAATAATTTGTAACGTTATAATTATTCTAATGATTTTTTGAATAACACAATTTGGGCCTGTAGGCATCCGTGTCCATATTGGTAAATTGGATTTTAATAGAATGAAGAATAGACTATACTTTAAGATTTTCATTAGTAAGTAAAGGAGTAGTTTTTAGAAAGGATGTGCAGAATTGACCAAAAGAAAGTTTATTTTGATAAAGCTGTATTACAATATATCACAGTTAATATTATGACCGAAGAAAAGCCATCACGCTTAAAGCTCCCTAAGATAAAAGGCCTGTTAGTCGACTTAAGAGAACTCTCAATCAATGATGCTGTCGATATTAGTCGTTTAATGACCTACAATATTTCCAAATCTTTATGGCAGGTTCCCTATCCCTATAATGTAGAAAATGCTGTAAACTTTATCAATTCATGTCATAGAAACTTCGAGTCATTAAAAGCTGTAAATTTTGCAATACAATACAAGAATAACCTTGGAGATGTTAATCGTTTAGTAGGAATAGTAAGTCTCAAGAATATAGATTCTGATAACAAGAAAGCAAATGTAGGATATTGGATTGGAGAGCAATATTGGGGTAACGGTTTAGCAACAGAATCCGTAGCACTGGTTATTAATTATGCGTTCTCCGTTCTAGGATTAGAAGAAATTAGTGCATATGTATATTCTGAAAATAAAGCTTCAATACGAGTCCTAGAAAGGAATGGAATGACAAAGAAAGAAGAGGTAAATGAATATAACCAGATTTCTGGCAGATCTAAAAATATAATCAAATTTGCGATACAAAGACGGTACAAAATGGACAAGCTGAAGTTCTAAATAATATTGGCATTCTCAAATTTATCCTACTTTTCCCCACTCGGTTCTTCTAAACCCTTTTTATGATCAAATCCTGTGGGTTTCACCGTAATTATACTGTTTCAGTGCTACCAGTGTTCTTGTAGAGGGACAAAAAACAAGGAACTTATCAGTACAATTCCTAATACCATTCCTACAACATAGATGTTTGATTTTACGTATTTCAAGATACTCATACTATTCTTTCGCAGTACAACTATTACTACTATAGTCAACACTTAAGCTGAGAATTCATAATTGAATTTGAATTCTACACATCAAGGTTGCTGATATCGTTTTTGGATATCAAAAATACAATAAAATATTAGAGTAGTTCACTTATTCTGATTAATGTTTTGGTGAGGGGTCAGATCTATAAGTGAACCGTGTCGAGGCTGGCCATCCTCTCCTATTATTGAAGCACTTAGGTGCATTAAGTCATCCGTACCTTTGTGGATTTTAAAATATCCAAAGTTGTAGATTCCTCCTTCAACATACAAGGTGGTGGGTTGAAAGGTGGGGTCAAATTTGGGAAGTGGAATTCCTGGTATACCAAAACGAATAGCACTTAGTGGGCCGCAGACAATCTCATAGACATTAATTGCATCTCCATCGCCATTAACATCAGCGTTATACTTCAACATGGCAGGGAAATGAGCATCTGTAGTCACGAAGACTACATCATTGATGTTATGGTCATCTATGAACTTCAATAGATCCCGAAGTTCTCTCTCGAATCCAGTCTTGGAAGAAAAATCTGTATCTGTTCCATCTGCCCATCCATCTCTTCCAAACTTAGATGCGTTCGAACCAGTTGGTATAGACATGGGGACATCACTGCTTATTATCTTCCACGTGGCATTCGAATCTGTCAATGACTCCTTTAACCACGACAACTGATTCCCGCCTAGCAAGGTTTTATTATTCTGTTCTGTGTCTGGAAGATCATTTCTGCTTCTGTAAGACCTTGCGTCTAAAATTAGGAGATCCATGTCCTTTCCCCAGTGAAACAATCTATAGATTCTATCAGGATCGTGTTGGTTCCTTTCTATAGGAGAGAAATTAAAGAAGGTTTCTCTACCTGCTTGTACAAGATTTT
>VBPR01000100.1 GCA_005877345.1 Nitrososphaerota archaeon | reverse complement strand
TCTTTTAATGTTGTTAAAGGGATTATCTTCTCAGGCGTGGTATTTTCATTCCTAGATACGTCTATCTCTTTTATTTGGTCAATGGTGGGTGCAATGGCACTTGGTACTGGGTTGGGATGGATCGGCGGGAAAATTCTTGACAAGTGGAGGGCTGATGAATATGTAGATTTCACCTTTTCCTTAGGATTGGCTATAGGTGGGTTTATAGTAGCTGACCACTTTCTACATGTCTCTGGTGTAGTTACTACTTTATTTACCGCAGTAATTCTCGTTACTAAGCACAAAGAGGTTTCAGTCGGTGTTAGAAAACTTTTTCACAAATACTGGGACTACATTGGTTTCATTGCAAATAGTTTCCTGTTCTTTCTCATTGGAGTTCCTTTACTCGCAGTAGAATCATATGAAAGTAGTGCCGTTCCATTGATTCTCATAATAGTAGCTCCATTTGCCATAATGATGTTATCGAGAGCTGCGGTAGTTTACAGTGGAAGTGCATTTTTAAGAATCCTTAGAGTTAGAATTCCTCTTCAATGGCAAAATGTTCTTACCATTGGAGGTTTAAGAGGAGGAGTAGCAGTAGCATTAGTTCTGTCACTTTCATCAGAATATCAATTCAAGGACCTGTTCATTAGCCTAGTCATACCTTTAATTGCAATTAATTTAGTGGTGAATCCTATTCTCTTAAATCAATATCTAAAAAATCGTCCTCTCAGTTAGATCAATCTTAGATCTTGACGTTCCTTAAATTGTGATTAATTATTCTTAAGGGGAATATCAAAGATCCATATATGAAATTTTATTAAAATTTCATTTTCGACTAAATATTTTAGATATTATGTTACGTAGCAAGTTTTCAATGCTATTGCAATATTGGAAAAAATTTTGGATTCAAGTTGGATAATAATGTGTTAATTAAGGCGGAATACCGAGCTCTGTTGGTCAAAGTGAATATTCATGTTATTGGATGTGAAACTATGATGAAAATTTACCTTCTGAGTAGCATTATTAGAGAATTGTAAAAATTATGATAATCCATCAAAAATGAAAATATGAAAATTTTACATCGGATTCGATGAGAATGTTAATTCAGGTTTAAGAAAGATATTCCGATTCAAGAGGACAAATTTTAGACCTGTTCTTATATTATTCATCTCCTGCCATATATGAGAAATGTTTTAACATATCTTCAACAAACTGGGTGTTTTATTCATGAAGCAAATAGAAAAACATATGTGGATAGCTTGCACTATAGATTTTTAATGAAATCTACTTTCATAACTGTTATAATGACTAGCTTGATATTAATAGTACCGTCCTTTGTTATCATGCAGCAAATTCAAGCTCAGGAAGGCAATATAATTATCACGTTTCTGTCGGGCAAAGAGGAAGTTCCACCGACTAAATCTGATGCTAATGCCTGGGCCAAGTTCCAGTCTGTTAACAATGGTTCACAAATAGCATACTGGGTTAGTATCAGTGGACTAAATAAAATAACAGGGACACATCTACATGACGGAATTAAAGGACAAAATGGTGATATTGTAGCCGTTTTATCGGGAAATAAATCTGCCGATGCTGGAGGAAATGCAACTATATCGTTGACGGGAAATATAACAAAAGATGATCTACAGGGTCCTTTAAAAGGTAAGGAAATTTCCGATCTCGTAAGTCGAATGAAAAATGCAAGTATCTATGTAAACGTACATACCGACGAATACAAGGATGGGGTTATCCGTGGCCAGATCGGCTAAACTTCACTACTTTCATTGTGAATTTACTTCCTTCTTCTTTTGCAGCATCTGTAACGGATTTTCTTGTCCTGCCTTTACCATAGTTTAACAACCGACCGCTGACTATGATACTGAGATGATTTGTCTGAATTCAACATCTCTAAAGCCTAGTGAATTTGTTAATATTATCTCCAGCAGATAACAGATTACAAATCAACGTTGTACCCAATAAAAATGCACTATAAGCAAAGGTTGTAACTAGATCCTAATCCTACGTAGGGTGATAATTGTTTTATTCTTTAATCCTGCCAGGCATCAGGAAATCCACGGCCTCGTATAATCCTTCGAGCTCTTTAGAGACCTGGCTTGAGAATACTCCTAAAACTTCAAAATCAGCTGCCTGCATTCTTCTAGTGCTGAACATAGCTAGAACCCCAATAACATTATCACCATGGGTTAGAGGATACCCCGCAAATGATTGAAGGTTTTCTCTTTTAGCCCAATCAGGATATCTTATCCTCTTGTCATTAACAACATCATTTGTTATTGATGGCTTGCCAGTGATTAATATATTCCCAATCTTATTAGAGTTTGCAGGAACCTTCGAAAATTCGCCATCTATATTTTTGTACTTTCCGGCACTAAATTTTAGGATAAGATTTTTCCTTTCTTTGTCCAACAACCATATCCGAGAAAACTTTGCGCCAAAATGTTTTACTAAACTCTCCACGATAAACTGGAGCTTTTCATTTAATTTTTGATATTTCTTCAATGAACTGAGGATCTTGTAAGCACGCCACTTTTGGTCTCTTATGTCGTGATCATCAAATAAAGTATAAGGTGTAACCTTCACCATGTTAGATTCATAAGAACGGAAATCATCTATCAGATCGACAAATCTATTCAAAAAGTTGCTACTTTCAAATTCATATTGTTCTACAGAATCGAAAACAAAATGACATATCCAATCAAAGTCTCCTGTCATCCTTGCAGAGTAAACACAAAAGTCTGCTTCGCCACAGTATTTTTCAAGACGGGAGATCATAACCGAAGTATCAGCTTTAAATCTGAATTTAAGAAGAATTGTACGATTTATCTTATCTGATAGTAATGTAGGATTTAGAAGAAGAGAGTAACCTAATATGGTGTTGGATTTTTCCAATCTCTTCAATCTATGTCTTACAGTTCTGTCGGTTATTTTGTACCCTAGTCCATGGAGATATCTTGTCATTTCGTATGAGGACGTGCGTGAATTCTTGCCAAGCTGTGCTAATAGAAATCTATCGATTTCGTCTACCAATAAATAGAAATCTCTTCTATCATTATTATGTATTGCCAATTAGGAAATTATATGAAAGACCAAGCTTATTGCTCTCCTACTAAATTTTTTTCTTGTTGCCTAATCGGAAATCTAGTTAAGATTTTTTTTCCGTAGTAAATATATCGTTATTTTGCCTACATAAAGATATGAAACTAGACTATTTTGAGATAGAGCGGGTAATTGAAGAATTGGCGAAAAATTATGCAGCCCCATGTACAACAACATGGTTTAAGGTAACGAGTAACAGAAGACCGTCAGCTGAGGAATACAGAGACAAGGTAGTAGATTTTATGAGACAATTTGAAGCTATTTTGTCAGGTCAGCTACCACCAAGTGAACAAACAGAAATATGTTTAGAGTATATTAAGGAACAACTACATAACCAAATCCTGCTCATTAGAAGAGGAAATAACAAAGAAGTAGAGAGACGTTTTCGATATTATGTCAATTACAACTAATTCTGACAAAGACAATTTACCTTCTCTATCATTGGTAAATATCGAAGGAAATAAAATGGAGGTTATATAAAACGGTAAACTACGGTATAATTGCAATACCTATAATAGGAGTACTAGTAATTGCCGGAGTAATTAGTTTTTTTATCGTATATTCCTTCTATCCCGAAAAGCATGAAAATATAAACATTGGTGGTAAGTGTTATGAATTAGTGGGTATGGCCCATCAGAAATTTAGCAACTTAGCTGCAGAAATGGAACTAAAAAAAATGATACTCCAAATGAGTAAAGTGGAACCAAAGAATGCCATCATACCAGTAATTTTCAATGGAAAAGATTCAGAAATTGAAAGTTTTATAAATAGATATCA
>VBPR01000099.1 GCA_005877345.1 Nitrososphaerota archaeon | reverse complement strand
GGCAAATGTTGAATCCAGACGTGCTCGCGAGATATTCCTGCTTCCTTAAAAACTTCATCATGTTCTTTATTGTCAACAATATTTTCTTGATTCCATTTTCTTGCTAATTCTATTCCCCCAGGAAGAATAGGAACTGTAAAACAATAATTGCCCATATATCCTTATTATATTATAGTCTGTATTTAAGTAATTATTTTTTACAAAACATTACTATGAAGAAGGATTCTTTATCTGCTACCACAACTAGTAAAAAGATTAACGACTATTGGATAGAGGATAATACAACCTCCATTTTCAACGTTCGATGTCATATTTGTAATCTATTAATGTGCAATAAACTTGATAAAAAATTGAAGCAGACCTTGCTGAGGTGACAATCAATTTGGAGATTTACAACAATCTTTCAGCAAAATCTAATAATTATTCCATTCTCATGACGGTAAAGAGCCGAATGACTGGTCTAAACGTAGCTGTTATAATCTATGCTGGTGATTAGAGTATATGGTTGCAAGAAGCTCTTGGCGAGGTAGCATTTCATTCGGCCTTGTAAATATACCCATCAAATTGTACACTGCAACTAACAAAAGGGAATTTGTCTTTAATCAATTATGTCAAAATGGACATAGGATAAGATATAAAAAATGGTGCCCTGAAGAAGAAAGAGAAGTTCCGTATTCTGAGATAAAAAAGGGTTATGAAGTAACCAAAAATAACTACATTGTCTTTGAAAAGGAAGAACTTGACAAAATTAGATTAAAAACTACAAGAACCATCGATATAAAGGAGTTTATTGAATATGAAGAGTTAGACCCGACTTTCATCGACGATAGTTATTATGTAGCAACCGATTCTAAAAGTGGAAACGAAAAGCCTTATGTGCTTTTAGTGAAAATCTTAAATGACAATAACCTGGTCGCAATAGGAAAAGTAATACTTAAAGACAAAGAAAGTCTTGTAGCCTTAAGACCATATCAAAGAGGACTGGTCATGCATATCCTAAATTATTTAGACGAAATCAAACCTGTTGATGAAATTCCAGAAATGGGAGATAAAAAAGTAAAACTTGATGCACAAGAAATGTCGCTTGGAAAATTACTGGTTGAAAAGTACCGTAAAAAGGAATTTGACATTGGTGAATATTCGGACACCTATGTGCAAGAACTTAGAAAGCTTATAGATGCAAAGAGCAAGGGAAAGAGGTTTGTATCATCGGCTGCAAAAGAAGCCCTTCCGACTAAAGATTTGCTTCAGGCCCTGAAAGCTAGCATAGAAACTAAAAAGAAGTAACTTCTGAACAAAACCAAATTTGACAGAATTTCTAGATTTCAATTCTATATCCGCGACAAAAGCTTCTTCCTTTGTTTTTATATTAATCTAGAAGATAAACACTTACATAATGATGCAATAAGACACTAAATAATATGCCACCTATAAAAGAAGACCAGTTGACAGGAATCCCATTTCTATTGATTTCAAAAACCAGTCATTGACAGTAAAATGACTATCATTGTTTGTCCCAATGATGTGTTAGAGCAATGGAACGAAATATCCTAGATACATTTCCTAATTCTAAAATTGTTACTGGAAAAGATACTTTTTACCTTGAATATATTGAAACGGAATATCATATGTCATTATTGATATCTAATAGAATTCTGCCATCTCTTTCTTTTGCAAATAGGGCTTGCAAAGCTTCTTTTGCATCTTCAAGTTTAAATCTCTTCCAAACTCTGACTTTGAGTTCTTTTGACATATCAATAACCTCTCTGAACTCTTTTCTTGTGCTACCATTAGAGCCTATTAGCTTTATCTGTTTACGATATAGAGATTGAACATTTAGTTTCACGTCTGCACCCGTTAGACCTCCGAATGTCACCAACCTACCATTAGCACCCACACACGAAAAGCTATTCTCCCATGTGTTTGCTCCAAGAGAATTTAAAACAACATCTGCCATTTTGCCTTGAGTAATGTCTTTTACTTGTTCTACTACTTTATCATAATCACTAATAATATAATCTGCTCCAAAATCAGTCTTTATCCAGTTATCCTTAGAAACTGCGATAACCTTTGCTCCCATTTTCTTTCCAAATTGGACTGCCATCATGCCTGTATTTCCTGATGCACCAAAAATTACTAGAAATTCATTTAATTTTAGTGATGCTTCTCTTAGTGCATGATAGGGTGTTTTAGTAGTTGTAGCGAGACTTGCTGCTACATCCCATTGTAAATTATCGGGTATTTTAAACACATTTTTTTCTGATGCAGAGATGTAATCTGCAAAACCGCCATTAGTAATAACACCTAATATTCCAGCGTTCCTGCATAACATTTCATATCCATTAAGACACATATCGCATGTACCATCAAATATGACGTTATAGACAACCACTTTGTCACCTTCCTTTAGAGTTGTTACATGGTTACCTACTTTTTCTATTACTCCAGTAACTTCAACTCCTGGGATATGTGGTAACGGTTTAATTCCTGGTATATTAGATACCGTAAGATAGTCTATAGGATTCACGCCTGCAGCCCTTACTTTTATTAATACATCGTAATCTGCTATCGTTGGCTGTTGTACATCTTTTACGTTTAAATTATCTAGACCTTGTTTTTCAAAAACAGCTGCTCTCATGTATTATTATTCTTCCTCTTACACAGTATTAAAGAAGACCCATTGCTAAGACAGAAGAGTAAGCATAGTAATTTGAGAATTGTCATCCGACTCGCTGTTGGATTGCACATCGTTTTCAACATCTAAAAATTCAAGTAAAGTGAAAGGCTCCAATTTTTCCCACTGTTTTCATTCAACCGTTTAGAAATATTCGATTTGCAAGATTTGAAATTAATATCTAGATTTACTGCTTTTTTCCAAATGTTAATACAAAACCTTTACTCTCGGAGTAGCTATATCTAAATGGGTCATTGTGTGATACTGGAAAACTAGACAACTGGTCGTGATTGCATATCGGGCAGCTGCACTCTGTTTCAGAGATTTCAGATAATTCTTCCAGATACTTTTTGTTAAGACAAGTTACTGTCCAGAGACACTGGTCCCAGAACAGGAATATTGGTTGATTGGCCTTAAGGCTATTTTTGCTAATCACATTTTCAGATGCGGCCATATTTCTTCTCATTTCCCACTCTATTATTTAGCTTTCTATTATTTTTAGTAACTAACCTAATAGCATCACAATCTTTTATTTGCTCTATAAACATTTGAATAAAATACTTTAGTACAGTCTCCCTTCTCTAGTATAGGATTATCTGCATTTCAATGACTATATTTTGGCAATTAAAACTATTGTGTAATAAATGCAATTAGTGTCTTAATAATTAGTCTCTAAATTCAGAGTTCATGTCAACGTATTTTAAGGAATACGTTTAGCTCCTTCGTAAGCTGCTTTACCAAGCTATTCAATTGATTCTGTGTTTTGTCAGAGTGGAGATTAAGGATAATTAGTTTACTGTCTAAGTCGTATTCTAAGTAATCAAATGTGTTTTCAACAAAGTAATCTGAAAAATATTTTACTGTGTTCGGATGATATGTAGGTGAATGTGTGAATGTGCTAAAATGTTTCGTAGTGCCCAGCTGTCATGAATCAGGCAATAGAATAGATAAGATAAAAAATTATTCGAAAATCAAATATTAATGCTAATCTAAATAGTCGATAAACTTAATTATTTCATAATACAAGTAACTGGATGCTTACTAGCACTTCAAAATATATCACCATTGCTACCGTACTTTATCTAGTTGCATTTTTTGCATTTGCTTCAGGGCTGGTAAATTCTATAATAGAAGGCGGACGGTCAAGGGGAATTATTATTCCGTCAAGATCAATACAGACAATAGGTGAGACTACTGTATTAGTTGTGATACTATTTATGGGGATGTTTGGAGCATATTTGCTTTATAATTCAGGGAAAGCAGCATCATCAAAGAGTCAATGGTCTTTTTTAATTGGAGGATTTGCAGTTCTCCTTATCTCGTTGATTGTTGGCTTCAGTATAATTAAGATTAAAATGGGTGGTTAAGCCCATCTTAGAACTTTATCTTTTATTACGAAATTTCTTTGATTCGTTTTTGGATGTCCGAGAATTGTAATTGAAAGATCATTAAGATTTCTAATTTTAACATAAAAATTCAATGAACTTTTCTTGGTAAGAAGTCTATTACTTGTTACCACTTCCTTTCCCTTATAACGAATCATACTCGTTACCAGAAAAGGGATATTAAAATGTGATGTATGTTTTAAAATCATCATAAGAACAAAATAAAGTAATTGGTTTATACTTCCAATTTTTAGTGTATTGTTCGATCTCGGTATTATATTATTGTAAAAAAGATTGTAAAATGAATTAATGGAATCAAAAACAACTAGGCAACATTCGTTCATTGATTTTATTATATCAACTATGATATTATCCAAGATATCTTCAGACGGGAGATATACTTTCAAAGTGCTAGATTTGGACTGGTAAATATGATCATCTACTTTTTGTATTTC
>VBPR01000098.1:572-4216 GCA_005877345.1 Nitrososphaerota archaeon | reverse complement strand
AAGTGGCAATTTAAATACATGATAAACAAGTCCCTTAAAGAGACCTTGAAATCATTCTGGGAGAACGATTTGACAAACTTAGATGAGGGTCTTAAAAACTATCCCGTTCGCACGCATTTAGAGAAAACTATTGGACAGACTGTTAAATTCTTCAAATCATTAAATGATGGTCTTGGACATCCAGCCATCTTGGCTGTTGAACCCTTTAATGAACCACATCCTAGTACTATACCCAAAAAGGATTTTGAAGTCAAGTTTCTTGTGGACTATTATCGCAACGTAAATTCTGAAATTGAAAAGTTTGACAAGGCTCTCTTTATATTTATTGAACCAAGAGTTGATTGGATTATGCCTACTGATACCGGCGGTATGCCCGTAAAATATGGAGCAGCTCCCCTTGAGGTAAAGAGATCATTTGGTATGGACTTTATAAAAAATGTAATGGTGGATAAGAAACTCGTAACAAAGAAATTGGAAACCTATCTGCCAAGTGATCTAAACTCTATTTCCAGATTTGGTAATAACGGTGTCCTGTCTTTTCATTACTATGATACAATGGCTGTTGCCAGCTCATTTGTAAAAATCCCTGAAAGTCTTTACACTTATAAAATCGAATTTCCCATGATTTTTATTCAATTAGTTCACGCTGCCACTGAACGTGGACTTATTCCGTTTATAACAGAATTTGGGGCATTCCAAGAGGCAGAGCAGATTAGAGAATATTTGGATCTACAATATAATCAAATAGATGCGTTTCTCCTTAATGCTACAATATGGAACTACGATCTATACAATACCAAAGAGGGCAAGGATAATTGGAATTATGAAAACTATTCACTTCTTGGACCTGACAGAAAACCACGAAATGTAGATGCAGTTGCACGCCCATACCCGATGCGAAGCTCAGCAGAACCTACTCTCATATTTTTTGATATAGATTCAAAATATGCTTCGATTGTCCTAGAGGGGAAAGTTGTGACGGAGGAGCCGACGGTAGTCTACATTCCTTTTGACATACATTACTCCCCTGAATTCACAGTGTGGTCTACTAGTAATGAATTGAAATGGGATAGGATGAATAATATTTTATACTGGTATCCTTCAAAAGATCAAGACTATAATCAGCTAGTAGTAGGAAAAGGTAAACTTATCAAACTGGAAACTGAACTCTTACCTGAACAATCAAAAGACTTAGCCAGCAAGACAATATTCACCAATACTTTCGGATAAACGAATTAAGAAACAGAGTGTCATTTCAAACTTTCTAAACTTATCACACAGATCACTGAAATAAGAGAGCTTATATAGGAAGAATAGTAAAATAGGCAAAGATTGCCTGAATCTGCTATAAATGACGCTAGTGGTGATCCTGCAGGAAAACAAGTTACCGTAAAAACACCCAAGGTAGCTACAAGAGCTCTCTGGATCATGGGGATTAGCATAATTTTAGTATTATATGTTCATACTTCTTTAGCTCCTGCGCTTACTCAAATGGCCGACTATTTTGATAAGGATTATGCGACTATTAGTTGGGTACTTACGGCATACTTAGTTTCAGGTGCCGCTGTAACCATAGTTATTGGAAGACTTGCCGACACTTATGGACCAAAGAAGATGTTACTCTTGGTATTCGTGTGTTACACTGTAGGAACGATACTAGCCGGCTTTGCTACTGAATTCTATACTTTAATTGTATTCAGAATCATCCAAGGTGTTGCAGTAGCTCTTGTTCCTGTTTCTGTGCGAATCGCACGAGATCTATTTCCACCGGAGAAGTTTCCTTTCGCCCAGGGTGTTATACTGTCCATGTATCAAGGAGGTAGTGCGATTGGTTTGGTACTGGGAGCCGCCGTTGTTTATTTTGGTGGTTGGCAGATGGTCTTCTTTTCAGCTATACCATTTTCACTCCTACTCCTATTCTTGCTTTGGAAGTTTATTCCTAAAATTTCTACAGCTCCTCTTGAAGGTAAAGGTAATGATAGTGCGCCCAAACGACATGGTAAAGTCATCGATATTCCTGGAGTTATTACCATGGTGCTAACAACCAGTACATTTATGTTATGTTTCACTTTCCTAGGTAAAGGTAGTGAGGGCTTTGGACTTTTTTTGACCTTCCTTATAATAGGTGTGGTTTCAATGTTAGCCTTCTTTTTTATAGAAAAGCGAAGCGAGAGTCCATTAATAAATTTGAAGCTAGCCTTTCACAGGATAATCAGACTTGGAAACATTAGTTATCTTATGCTTGGCATTGTTCAGTACATCATTTTTTCCACAATTCCTACTCTAGGTCAGACTCCAGAACCGTATGGCTTGGGAATGAATACTCTTCAAGTGGGGCTGTTGCAACTTCCCCAAGCCTTGGTGTTCGTGGCTCTTGGACCGGTAGCTGGCATTCTGGCTGTCAAATATGGCAGCTCCAAGTTCATAGTCCCTGGCTCAATTATAATGTGTATAGGTATTGTAGCCCTCCTTGCCTTTCACTCGACTTCAGGTCAGGTAGCCAGCGTACTCATCTTATTTGCTGTCGGTGGAGCCTTTGTAACTTTATCAGCAAACATAATTATCTTCTTCACGCCACCGGGATCTACTGGTGTTGTATCTGCTACCTATTCTACCATGCGAATAATAGGAGGAGCAATCGGACCTGTTATTGCAGGAATGTTCTTGGCACTATTTACTTCAGAGGTACAAACTCCTGAAGGAGTGACATCTTTAGTACCAAATGCTATGGCATTTAATGGAATACTTCTATTTGGAGCTATTATTTCACTAAGCTTAGTAGCTTTAATGTTTATTATGAAACGAAGAGCGTTGAAAATGGGTATGCCGTCGAACAAATAATTGACAACCGCCACGAATGGTATGTTTTAGCGTAATCCAAGTAACGTTACAAGAAAAGGTAAATTAGTAAGAGTTAAGTGCTAAGGCTATCCCAAAAACTTAGCCGTGTGCGATCCCTGTTTGAAGAACTTGAATAATATTCTCTAGCCTTGAGAAAAAAACAGGCTATGATAAAAATAGAATAGTAGATGGTATTATTGAGTGCTGTTGTTTCTCAGGTCCTGGAGCTTCTGGAATAGACCGCTAAGGTTAGCACCAGCTCGTTGTTTAAGCTCTTCAGTCTTGTTTCCTTGACCTAGATCCTGAACGGCTTGTGAAAACTTTTCAGACAATGATTTGAATGCGTCTGAGTTTTTCAACTCCTGTAACTTTGATGAAAGATCACCATTCTGTGGGAGGGTAAGATTTACATTGGAATCTTTGACCAGCTGATTAAATTTCTGAGCCAATTGAAATAGCTTTTGTTCTGCTTGGTCCTTTCCTTGGGTTTTGTTCTCAGATTGAGAATATGCAATCATATTTGTTGACGGAAATACAAGCAGAGAGAGAGTTACAAAAACGCCTATTGCGGCTAATATGAGCTTACTTTGGTTCATATACATTTCCATCTGAAACATAACATGTTCAATTATAAATGTCTTATGTCTGGCCAGTTAAATTCAACTTTAGAATGATATTTACTTTATTAGTTTTAGTTTTTTTAGAATTCTAGCTTATCTGTATAAATTTATATATTAGACTACAGGGTATCCATATTATGAAATTAGCATTAGTTCCTATTACTGTTACCTTTAGTGTTATTG
>VBPR01000098.1:0-418 GCA_005877345.1 Nitrososphaerota archaeon | reverse complement strand
TCGATGTTGCATCAGATTTCCTCCCTCCTTCTGGTAAAGTCTTTGAGGTTTGGATGGTGGATGGAAATTATGCTGCCTCTGGTTATCCTTTGAGCCTAGGACAAATTTCTCCAGCTGGAACGCTGACATACAATGAAAATTTAGTTTATTCTCCCACATATACTGATTTAGTAGTAACATTGGAACCACAAAATGATAAGGATCCTAAGCCTGCTTGGTCTCAATCAGTAGCAGCTTATTGGATGATTCCTCCATTTGGAAAATAGCTAAATCACCGAGATTTACAGATAGAGTTTCGGAATAATTCGGCTCTGGAACTAAGGATATCTCGGGGATATCATTTTGTTTAATGGGCTTTGGTATTGATATTCATAATTTAGATTAATCAAATTCGTCCAACTTGTTGAGTATTTTAACA
>VBPR01000113.1 GCA_005877345.1 Nitrososphaerota archaeon | reverse complement strand
GATGGTCTATTCTGGATTATGGTTCGATCCTCTTAGAGAGGACTTGGATAGATTTATAGATGCAACTCAAAATAGAGTCACAGGTAAAGTTAAAATGAAATTGCAAAATGGATCCCTAAAAGTAGTTGGAAGAAAATCTAAAAATTCACTATACAGACACACGCTGGCAACTTATGCTTCAGACTCCATATTTGATCAAAACCTTGCAAAAGGTTTTATAGAGTTATGGGGGATGGAAACAGTTATTGCTAATAGATTATCAA
>VBPR01000112.1 GCA_005877345.1 Nitrososphaerota archaeon | reverse complement strand
TAATATTTGATACTGAGTCAAGTAAACGGGATCCCGTATTTGGTGACATAATATTGCAGCGTGTGATTAGTTATACCAGAGGTTTACACTTGACTTATTGTCTAGAGCAAATGGAATTACCTATTGTAAACTCATTTAATGTAAGCGAAATCTGTGGAAATAAACTAATCACCTCTATGGTTTTAAAAAAGAACGACGTACCGACGCCCAGAACTACTTTTGCTTTTAGCACTGAATCAGCAAGAGAGTGTATGAAAAATTTAGGATATCCACTTGTAGTTAAACCGATTATTGGTTCCTGGGGCCGCGGTGTTTACCAAATTAAAGATCAATCCATGGCTGAAATGTTGTTGGATAGAAGACAGGATAATGATAATTCATATTCTAGAATTTATTATCTTCAGGAATTAATAGATCGTCCTTCACGAGATATTAGATGCATTGTAATAGGAGATGAAATTGCTGCATCCGTCTATAGATATTCTTCAGAAAATGAGTGGAGAACTAATGTAGCGGTTGGCGGTAGAACAGAAGAAGCCCCTTTGACTTCAGAATTACAAGAAATTGTATTAAAAGCATCAAACGCCATCGGTGGAGGAATTTTAGGTGTTGATCTCATGGAAGACAAGGCAAGAGGATATTTAGTGCATGAAGTAAACAATACTGTGGAATTTAGAGGGGCTTCAGCTGTGTGTAGATCTGACATTGCGGGAGCTATGACTGACTATCTCCTAAAGAGGTCTACGAAATAGATTTGTATTCTAATTTAGACTCAGTTTCTTGTCTGAATTGGACAGTTGGGTGTCATATCCTAGATAACAAAATTCATAAGATGTCATAGTAGAAATTTCGGTAAAGGGAGAAATTGGTATGAAAGTGGGAGTAGTTGGCGCTTCAGGATATGTCGGTGGTGAACTCTTACGGCTATTAGTAGTTCACCCTGATGTTGAATTAAGTGTTTTAACATCTAGACAGAATGCAGGAGAATATGTTCATAGAATACATCCCAGTCTAAAGGGCTTCATAAATCTCACATTCTCACCCATGGAACTGGACAAGTTAGTAAAGCAATGTGATTTGATATTTGTATCGGTTCCTCATGGTAACGCGTTGAATATCGTTAAGGATCTTTATAGTACTGGAATAAAGATAATTGATCTGTCGGCAGATTTCCGTCTGAGGAATGCAACTGACTATGTTAAATGGTATGGATGGGAACATCCATTTCCTGATTTACTATCTAAATCTGTTTACGGTATACCAGAAATACACAGAAATGAAATCAAAGAAGCACAGTTAGTTTCCTGTCCTGGATGTATGGCAGTAACATCAATTTTGGCATTAAAGCCATTGATCGAAAATAAATTGATTGACACTAGTCATATAATAGTGGATAGTAAAATAGGATCTTCTGGTGCAGGAGCAAGTGATAGTATGGGTACTCATCACGCAATGAGATATGGTGTTATCAGGCCATACAAACCTTCCAAACACAGACACACGGGTGAAATAGAACAAGAATTAAGCATTATATCGGGTGAAAAAATTAAGGTAAGTATGAGCCCTCATGCTGTAAATCTGGTTAGAGGAATATTAACAACAAATCATGTATTTCTTAAATCACCAATGTCAGAGATTGAGCTATGGAAGGTTTATAGAAACTCGTACAAAGAAGAACCGTTCATTAGATTAATAAGAGACAAAAAAGGACTCTACAAGTTCCCAGATCCTAAATTTGTGGTGGGTTCCAATTTCTGTGACGTCGGTTTTGATATCGATGAAAATACTGATCGTATTGTGGCTCTCTCAGCTTCCGACAATTTGATGAAAGGTGCTGCAGGCTCTGCCATTCAGAATATGAATCTTATGTGTAGGTATAATGAGACTGACGGACTAAAGTACACACCTTTAACACCGGTATGATAGTCATAAAGTTTGGTGGCAGTGTCCTTTATGACTTGCATCCATCATTAATTGAAGATATGCGTCAAATTTCACTAAACCAAAAAATGGTGTTAGTTCATGGAGGAGGTAAAGAAGTAACTAATATAGCCACAAAGCTTGGAAAGGAACAGAGATTTATCGTTTCTCCCAGTGGTATAAGAAGCAGGTACACCGATAAGGAAACAGCCGAAATTTATACGATGGTAATGTCTGGAAAAATTAATAAGATAATTGTCAGGATGCTGGTAGAAAAAGGAATAAGAGCGGTGGGAGTTTCAGGAATAGATGGTAACATATTGAAGGCAATAAGAAAAACTAAATTGGCGGTATTAAATGAAAAAGGACGCAAAATGATTATCGAAGGAGGATATACTGGGAAAATTAGTTCTGTTGAAACCTCACTCTTGAACACCCTAACTGATGGCGGTTTTTTGCCGGTAGTATCACCTATTGCACTAAGTGAGAACTATGAATATTTGAATGTCGATGGAGATAGAGCGGCAGCTTATATAGCTGGAAATTTGAAGGCGGATAAAGTAATTTTTCTAACCAATGTAAATGGTTTGCATTTGGATGACAAACTGGTAAGAAATCTTACTAGTAGTCAAGCAAAAGAATACCTGCCAAAGATAGGGTTTGGAATGGAAAAAAAGATATTGGCAAGCACAGAAGCCTTAATGCTAGGGGCTAAAGAAGTGATAATATCATCAGGTAAAGTATCCAATCCAATTACCTGTGCAATAAATCATGTGGATTGTACGGTGATTTCAAATTGATTCTTAATGAAGACTCTTATTTGATAAATCTGTATCAAAGATTTCCTGTTACTATTGAAAGGGCACAAG
>VBPR01000111.1 GCA_005877345.1 Nitrososphaerota archaeon | reverse complement strand
ATCTTTAACATTTACCCATGGTTTGGGGTTAGAAATTATATTTGCAATATGTTCAGTTTCTAAATTACTGGCCAAAAATGAAGATACTAATCCACCAACTCTACCCATATCAGGAAGCGAAGCAAATATTCTAAAAGTATCTACTTTCTTTTTTACTAAAATTTCTAACTTTAACATTTTTGCATGTTTTCTCCATCAAGCAAGTTTAGATAAAGAACTGAAGACTGACTCAAAAGATAAGAGTTTTAGAGTTTGTCTTCTTCCTCTACTAGTTTATCAATAGGTTCTCCGCTAGGTAGTGGTGAATTCTTATCAACGTTATAGGTATAAAGTTCGTCCCAATCCATTCCTAATATAACGTTTCTTCCAACAGCAATGATTTTAGATTTAGGAACGTCAAATCTGTAATTACGTTCACCGAAGATGACAATCTTGTCGTCAGTTTCCTTCATTATATGACCTACATGATCTTCATTTTCTATCCTGACTCCCTTATTGAAGAGCGTTTTTGCATATTCTCTCTCATATCTGGCAAAGTCAGTAGTATCATCTGCTCCCCAAGGGTCCACATATTTACTTGTAGGAAGTGGTGCATCCCTTTCAAGCGAATATTTTTTTGCAATTTCTTCAAAATTTAGTCCAACTAAGACATTTTTGCTAACAGTCTTGATTTCTGCGAGTGGTATATCATATCTCTGCTTGCCTTCCCCAAATACAACTATTTTATCATCTGTTTCTCGAACTACATATCCAATATGAGGTGCGTCTAGTGCAATTACTGCCCTATTGAAATATTTTCCCGATGTCATATATAACTTTCAATATCAACTACGCTGTATATTAATAAATACTTCAAATGAGAGATTTAACTCCATTGCCTGAGCCTAAGCTGACATGAACAAGGCAATTTGATTTTTCTATTCTGTTTTATTAGGCATGCAACAATTTCTTAATATCTTTTGTCACATTGAAGGGATTTTTCATCCTATTAAATTGAGATAAATGCTAATATATCCAAATGTTGTCATTAAATAATACAAGAAAACAATTGAGCGTTCCTATAGCGTCTCATAAAGACAAAAAGCACGATGAGTTAGTATACGATGAACTATCTTTAGAAAAACTAAGGCGATATTATGGCTTTGAAAAAAGAGAAGAATTGCTAGAGTTCTTGAAAACGCAGTGTATATTCGATTAGTAATCAATCATTCTTATCCAGATTCAATTTTTCATTATATTTTTTTGAAATATTTAAGTGCGATTAGATATTTTAATATGGCATGGAGAAAGCAAAAGCAAAAAGGTACGTACATTATGATGATGAAACTTTAGAAAAGATGAAAAGATATTACAAAATTGATGATCCTGATGAACTTTTGCGATTCATAAAGACACATGGATTGAAGAATTATAATTTTGAAATAGAAAATTCGTGATATATGAGAATAGTACTGGAATTAGATATTGATTATTAGGTAGTGTATTCTTTGTATTTTTTTGATCTCATAGCACAAACGGAGACAGGTTTTTTAATCCAAGATTTTGCGGTGGTAATGATTGTAGCCGCGGTTATGGTTTTTGTTACCCACAAATTGAAGCAACCTATGGTAATTGGATATCTTTTGGCCGGTATGGTAATTGGTCCGTTTACTCCTCCATTTAGTTTAATACATGAAGTAGGGACGATCAATACACTAGCTGAGATTGGAATAATCATTCTTTTGTTTGTAATTGGAACTGAGTTTCCTATCACAAAACTAAGATCAGTTGGAAGAATATCTATGGTTGTAGGCATTGCAGAATCACTCGGAACTCTATTAGTTACATTCTTCGTCGCACGAACACTTGGATTTTCACAATTTGACTCAATGTTTTTGGCACTTGCGATGTCAGTTACTAGTACTGTTGTTACTGTGAAGATACTGGAAGAACTAAACATGATTAACGACAAATCAAGTGTATTGATAATGGGGATATTGATTGTAGAAGATGTTATTGTCATTACCATGCTAGGTATTCTACAATCACTGGCTCTAACATCAGCTGTATCATTTATTGACGTGCTGTTATCGGTAGGAATAGTTTTGGGTTTCATAGCAGCAATTCTAATCTTAGGTTCAAGATATTTGCCACCAGTGATAGACAAGCTGGCTAGGACAACTGATTACTCTGTATTGATAATAGTTATACTAGGTCTGGCCTTTGGTTTATCTTTTGTTGCCATTGAACTTGGATTGTCACCGGTAATAGGAGCGTTTCTGGCTGGTGTGCTCGTAGCTGAATCTAATAGTGCCGGTATAGCTCGTGTCATAACTATTCCCCTTAGAGATGTGTTTGCAGCATTATTCTTTGTATCGATAGGTGCTCTTGTGGATGTGTCTAAAATTCCACTATTTATCATTCCTGCTCTAATCCTAATTGCGACATCATTTATGGTAAAAATGATGATTGTCATACCTTTTTTAATTAGAGCAGGATATGATACTACTACAGCGGTTAGAACTGGCCTTGGACTATCATCTGCGAGGGGTGAGATGTCACTTATAGTTGGAAAAGGGGGTCAGGACGTAGGTGCTGTTTCCTCATATATTCTTCCTATCTTAGGGGTTGTTACAATTGTTACCACTTTTGCTACCCCTTACATATTAAAAATGGGGACTAAACTAAACATATCATCTGCTCCAGGCGAAGATAAGAAAAGCTAAAATGAATTACATCATGTCGAGTTAATCTAGTTAACATTCACACAATACATGAGAGTGAAAGATGCCTTAGGACCTATTTAGGATACCAGAAATTCTTACGGTGTGTTCGTTTGGTGGGATAAAAATATTAGTAACAATTGTCTTGCCATTTTTTGTAATTTGTTGATCCTTTAGTCCTAAATTATCTAAGTATATTGTTATATTCTGATTATTATTTAATTGTGGTATTCTAAAAGTAACGATACCTCCCAAAGGATTATAATGATCGGCAATAAATGATATACTATCGGTTGATTTATCATAACTGAAATTACTTATCTTCGCAACGCTCTCCAAGCCATAAGTTAGAAACTTCCCATTGCCTAGATCAAGAGTGTTGGGTGGAGCGTTTGGATCAAATCCAGCACAACTGAAATAATTTGCATCTTTTAGCACCGCGTAGTCTGGTCTTGCTGAAAATGGTTTTACTTCTCCTGGCATTAGTATAGGAATTATATTAGATTTGATAGAATCTATTTGCGTTCCATTTTTGTTGTGAACTGACGCATACACACTAATGTTGTGCAATATGATTTGCCCTGTATTCTTT
>VBPR01000110.1 GCA_005877345.1 Nitrososphaerota archaeon | reverse complement strand
TAATTCAGGGTAAAGAAGTCTATAGATATCCTATGACTCAAGAGGTCGATAGAGCCAATCAAGCAATTGAATATGCAGAGAAAGGAAGAATTGTGTCTTTGGTTTCATCAGGAGACCCTGGTATATATGGGATGGTAGGTTTAATTTATGAAATTCTTGCTGACAAAAAATGGAATTCTCAGGACGGAATTCGCGTTGAATGTGTTCCAGGCGTTTCTTCTCTAAATTCTTGCTCCGCATTAATTGGTTCACCTTTAATGACTGATTTTGCTGTAGTAAGTATGAGCGATCTACTGGTACCCTGGGAAATTATTGTTAAAAGGGTTGAAGCTGCCGCTATAGGAGATTATGTAACAGTAATCTACAATCCTGCTAGTAAAAAGAGGATTCATCAGCTCAAAGATACTAGAGATATTTTTCTGAGATATAGAAAACCAGAAACACCTGTTGCAATAGTAAAGGGGGCATTTCGCGAAAGTCAGAAGATAGTAGTTACCACATTAGAGAAATTGCTCGATTACAATGATATGCTAGGTATGATTACAACAGTAATAGTAGGTAACTCATCAACATTTAATTACAATGGACTCATGATAAATCCAAGAGGATATAAATCCAAATATGATCTTGTACAAGAATCGACAAAAACAATAAGCTAGCCTTAAAAAGAATTTATGACCGACCTTAACCCACTATAACCTTCACTTATACTAAATGCTTTGTCAATTTCATCAAGTGAAAATCTATGACTAACCAACCTCCTTAAATTAATCTTTTGTTGGCGTACCAGATCCATTGCCTTATTCATTACCTTGGGAGTTGAGCTAAAACTTCCACTCAAAGTTATTTGATTATAGTGAAGTAAATTTGGATCAATACGCAGAGTCTTATTCTTGGATATACCTGCAAATACATTGATAAGTGAATTTTTTCCAGCTACTTTGAGGGCCAGGTCTAACGCTTCAGGATTGCTTGTAGCCACAATTATTAATTTTCCCCCTTTCTCATGTGTATAATCCCATATTGTTCTTATTGACTCCTCCGGATCATTATTCAATAGTATCATGTCAGCACCAATTGATTTTGCTTCGTTCAATCTCGATGGAATTTTACCTACAACAATTGTTTTTGCACCATAAAGTTTTGAAATTTGCAAGTGGATTAGGCCAATTGGACCGTCTCCAATAACTATCACAAATTCATCACGAATTCGAATATTAAAATTCAGATGTGCGTTTAGACAGCAAGATAAAGGTTCTATAAGTGATGCTTCGTCATCGTGTATGTTATTTGAAATTGGAATGATACCATTGATTAGTATATTATTTTGAGGAATATTTATGTAATCTGCAAATCCACCGTTAACACTTGAGCCAATTTCGTTAAGTTTGTTACAAGAATTAAAATGACCTACACTACAATGATCACAATTTAAACATGGTATTAATGGGGAAACTATCACTCTTCTACCCTCCGGAATTATTTGATCATTGGGTAGCCTTAGAATATCCAAAGTTCTTGCACATATCTCATGGCCTAAAACAATGGGAGGTCGGACTTTTTTATGACCCTCTTTAAATACTCTGACATCATAACCACAAACAGCGCATGAGAGAGTCTTGAGTAATATGCAATCTTTGCTAGATACAGGCAAGTCCTTAATTTGAAAATTTTTAGGGCCACTAAAAACTGCTGAGTGATTTTTTTGAGGTAACATTAATATTCAATTCATTGAGTTGAGCAGTTTTATAATTTAACAATATTTTCTTGATAAAAAGACACTAAATCAGATATCATTAGATAGTCAAATTCCTTCTTTTAGTTTTTCTCCAAATGAGATGAATTTTCCGTGATCTTCGATTCTGATATTAGTATCAACTCTTATGCGTAAACCCACGGAACGAAATATTGCCAAGAGTTCACCTCCCGATATGAGGGAATCTATTTCTCCCGACTTAATCAAATCCACTATTCTCTTTACTATAACCCTTGCCTGAACTGGATATTGCAATTCAGCTAGTTGTAGTACTTCATCACCTCTATCGTACAAGTATTTCAATAATATTCCTCTATCATCAATTTTTGCCATGTTTGATTTTGTCTCACCTTCTTTGATTTTTTCAGTCATAGCGGCCTTTTCTTTTAATTGTTTCATTTTCCGTGCTTTAATTATCGCCAGTTCTGGATCTTCTTCCTGGTTCATCCTTTGATCACCCCAATTGGAACCAATCGTGCAACTTTCGTTGCGATGCCTAGAGAATGCGATACTTCGACAACAGAATCTACATCCTTGTATGCTTCAGGGGTTTCTTCAACCATCCCTTCTCTACTCAGAGCTTTTATGTAAACTCCTTTTAACTCTAAGTTTTTTCTAACACTATCTGTTGTATAGTTTCTCCTTGCGGCTGATCTCGACATTGTTCTTCCCGCACCATGCGCCGTTGAGCCAAAACTTAATTCTAATGATTTTGTATTTCCAAGAAGTATCCAGCTTGCCGTCCCCATCGAACCTGGAATAAAAACTGGTTGACCAATCTTGCGATATTTGTCTGGAATATGACTATCCCCAGCTGGAAATGCTCTTGTAGCCCCCTTTCTATGTATTACAAGGTCTCTGGTACCTTCACCGTCAATAGCATGCCTTTCCACTTTTGCTATGTTATGTGAAACATCATATACTAACTTCATATCCATCTCACCTTCAGTCATTCCCATTACCTTTTCAAACGTGTTTCTAGTCCAATGCGTTATCATTTGTCTGTTGGACCATGCAAAATTTAATGCAGAATACATTGCTTTCCTATAGCTCTCGCCTTCATCAGAGTTATTTGGAACACATGCTAGTTCTCTATCTACAATTTTCATTCCTGAATCCCTTATTTTTTTTTCAGAAATTTTCAAATAGTCGCTGCAAACCTGGTGCCCAAATCCTCTGGATCCACAGTGTATCAAAACCGTAACTTGTTCCTCTTCAATTTCCATAGCTCTTGCCGCTGCTTCATCGAAAATCTTGTCTACTTTTTGTACTTCAAGAAAATGATTTCCTGAACCAAGCGTCCCCAACTGAAGCCCTCCTCTTTTCCTAGCAAGTTCGGACACATGAAAAGGATCCGCACCTTTCATACAACCATTTTCTTCACATACATCAATATCAGAGTCCCAGCCATACCCATTATGAACTGTCCACCTTACGCCTTGAACAAGTAGTTCATCCATTTCTGATCCCGTCACCTTCCTGGGACTTGAGCTGCCTACTCCAGATGGAATTGCATGGAACAATTCGTTTACAAGATCTCTTAGCTTTGGTCTAATTTCTTCTCCTCTTAAATTGGTCCGTATTAATCTAACACCACAATTAATGTCATATCCTACTCCTCCAGGACTAATTACACCTTCTTCCAAATCCATTCCCGCTACTCCACCCACTGGGAAACCATATCCTTCATGTCCGTCGGGCAATACCACCACATGTTTCATAACACCTCTTAATGTGGCAACGTTTGCAGCCTGATCAATAGTTCTATCTAACGCCATTTTTGAAACCAAATTCTCATCTGCATATATCGTAACTGGGACCATCATTCCTTTAGATTCATTTTTCTTAATAACATACTTGAATTCTCCTTCTTTTGCTATTTCATGGTTTCCTGTTCGCGTAATCAAGTTTTTCATGGATTTGAGAGAATTTTAATTATACATTCATTTTATTCTTTTCAATTTTCTATCAAATTTGGAATTACTCTATTTAGATGAATACACCTAATATTCTTGGCGTCGATCGCACCCTAGTATCACTTTAAGTAGTACAGTTCAACCTATGATTCATCTCCTGTATATGACTCGGCTAGATTTATGCTTGTCTTAAAGGGTTTGATAGGCTTGATTCCAGAAACAATTCAAGTTTACAGGAATTAAATTAAGAGAATAATTATTGAATTTTGTTTTTATAAAAAAGAGAAATAAGGGAAAATAATCGACTATTTACCCATCGTGGAATTTCCACCCATGCCAGTCATATTCCCACTCATATTGC
>VBPR01000109.1:931-6266 GCA_005877345.1 Nitrososphaerota archaeon | reverse complement strand
GCAGAAAAGGTACCGACAATTTCAATTGTCCCAATCCTTGATAGAATAATCCAAAATACATAACCAAAAACCATGGCAATAACACTCTCCATGTAAATGTATATAGTGTTCCTGCCAAGTTGATTATTTGAATTTTTCATCCTGCTCTATCAGTCACCCTACTAAATCGTGCGTATAAAAAAGTGCAGACTAACATATTCTTCTTTAACATAGAGATCTTGCCAACTTGAACCTAGTTGTTTCAGATATTTAATATTTTATACTTAACTCTAACATTTGGATATTTATATGTGCTAGTATCCTAAAATGGTATCTTTCATGCGCAGTCAATGTTAGTATTCTAATCCGATTAACATAGAATCAACTTTTAATGATTCGATAATTACCATAAATACTTAATTCATTTTGTTAATTCTAAATATACTTGGTAATGTTTTTCGACAACATTTTCATACGAAAAATTTGACAGAGTTTTCTGTCCATTTTTTGACATGTCGGACCACAAGCTCTCATCTCTGATGACATGAAGGATGGTCTCTGCCAAAATCTTTGGTTGGCCAAACGGAACTAGGATACCCGCCTTAGTTAGTTCTACTAGTTCTGGAGTAGCACCAACCGGCGTGGCTATGAATGGTGTTCCGGTAGCAATAGATTCGACGAGAGCAAGAGAAAATCCTTCCGATAAAGATGGTAAAACTGTCACTAATGCGTGGGAGTACAGCTCTGAAAGGTCTTCTTGTGAAAGATAGTCCCGTATTTCTACCTGATTTACAATATCCAATTTATCTAGGAGTCCTTGTAATTGGGATCTGTACCCGCAATCTTTTCCTGCTATAATACATTTTAAAGATATTCCCATGGATTTAAGTTCCTTAATGGCCTTTGCCAAAACGTCAAGTCCTTTAAAGGGATCAATTCTTCCAGCATAGAGTATAAAGTGTCTATCCGATCTGGGAATAGTACTTCTGTACTTAAAGAATATTTCATTTATAGCAATAGGTATTTTTATTATCTTACTTTCCTTTAGTCCATTTTTTAACAGGTATTTTCTATCATCTTCTGATTGAACAATGACTTTGTCAAACGTATTAACTTCTAGTTTGCCTAAGGTATAGTCATAAAAAAAATGGTGAAAGAAGCTACGTATTCTCCGTCCTATGCTAGGGAACGTTACTGAAGAAGTAACCACTTTTTAAACCATATATGCCATGTATTGTCAATATTAATCTTGTATTTCCTAAACGTCCCAATTTTTTTAACAAACAAATAATGTCGGCTGCATAGTCTCCATATCCATGAACATTTATAACATCATACCTGTTATTGAGCAAAACAGTCGGTAGACCAGATAAAATCTTGTAGTTGCCAACTCGCCACACAGGAAGAGACATTACAATTATACCCGAATTTTGGAAAATGTCCTTTTGTCTTGTGTTTGATTGTGTTATTATGGATTGAATAGCACCGTATTTTCTCTGAAGGTGATAAGTTAATCCGCGTACAAAAATCTCTTCACCTCCTATAGGATTAAGAAAGTTTGGTACAATGTGCAGGACATGCATATCTGCATCAATACAAATATTCAATCCTACAAAAGTTTTTTGATGAAATATTTCAGTAACTTTTCTATACTAAATCTTTTTATGCACTTTTAGTCTCTCTAACAGGGAATTACGACAAGGAGATAACCTGAATTGCGAATGTGCTATTTATGGCAGATTATACAGATTGTCAAGACGCTAGGTTTTCAATTGGAACTATTGTATATCCTTTATCTCGAACCTCATCTATCAGTAACTGAAGCTCTCTAATCTGTTTCCAGTCAATCCTAGCTTTTTCCCAATTTTTTATAAATTCCTCATATGAGAACGTATCTTTCGGATTAGTAATATTAAATGGTTTATATGAATAATCATGTTTCGTTGAATACTCATAAGGATGCATCTCTACCACAGCAAATCCATACTTAGAGATACTCTTCTCTATTTGAGTAGATGTATTTTCATGTTTTACTCCAATCCAGTATGTCCCGTTATCATCGCTAGTTGTAGCCGTCGAGGGGAAATCGTATGGTATTGCATCTTCATGGATAGCGTACGGACCTGTATCATTATCTATGATAGAACTGAAGTACTTTATTCCATTTTCTTTCAGGGCAATTATAGTATCTTTATTGAATACGTCGAAAGGTGCAATAAATACTGATGGTGTAACGCCAAGGATATCGTTTAGCTTCTCATTTGTTCGTTTTATTAGTAAAGATTGGTCCTCCTTGCTAAATCTTCTAAAATCTTCGTGGTTCCATCCATGATTTGATATTGTTAGTTGAGCATTAGTATCATTGATTCGATTTCTTATGAAAGAGATCAACTTTTCATCATGACCAAAGAGGTTACCAACTATTCCAAGAGAAAGACTAGCATTTTTTTCTTGAAATACTTTCATAATCTGCATATTTACTTTATCAAGGTAATGATCTTCTACATCATCTAGCCTAAATGCCACGCATTGACAGGGATTTCGTAACTGAGCAAATGAATAATAGAACAAAGCAGATATACTTAATAATGCCAAAGATAAAGCCAAACTTGTAAATCTCTTTCCCATTAAGTTTTTTTTTAATATATTCTATTTAATAGTTGCCATTTGACATTTGGAGAAACAAGTATCAATTTCTTTCAATTATTATATTCGAAAAAAATAAAATTAAAAAGTAACACGCATGTGTGGAAATTATTAGGCCGGACAATTAACCTGGACACATACAATGTATTAGTAACGGACGTCCTAAAGGCTGAATTGGTCACTACATTATCTATCGATTGATTTTGCTTTAACCAATGTGTTAGCTATAAAGTACTTATGACGTTATTACTGGTATGGACAATAGCATAAACATTAGTCTTTTAATTAGGTATTTAGTTGCGAGATTTTTCTGGTGACTAAATCTTATCCTTTTATTAGTACTACAGAGCCGTTTTCATGATGTGTCTAATTCTGGAACTATTTTAAATATTTTTCCTGAGCCGAAAGTAACAACATACAAATATCCATCCGGTCCTATATGCAAGTCAGTAATTAAACCAAAGCTCTGAGCGAAAACTACGTGGTTAAGTTCCTTATCGTCGTCGGCAATTCTGTCAATTAATGGACCTTGAAGGGTAGTTCACTTCTCTGCTCATTCAGTTCAGAGTGATAAATTCTTCTGTTGTTGGAATCAGCCAAGAAAAGTTCATTTTTGTAGTTTCCTCCATATTTCTAACAAAATTTGGCAGAACCATTTATGTCTTGGGTTATTTTTTTCATTCTGTTTGCGTTAATTTCCCATTATTTTAAAATTTTTGACGATGAATATTATATGCTAAATGTCGCTAAAAATCATCGACTGATGCCCTTAAATCTATTAATCAACTTAGTTATTAAGTTCAAAATTAATAAATAATATGATTTTTGTCATCATTTTAAATATAATAATCAACACCCATAGAGAATGGATAAAAGGGAATATTTAGTTGAAGCTTAATAAAAACAAAAATCATCTCATAGCGCTAATCTCAGGAACCTTGATTTCTAGTATTCCTGTATACATTGTCCTGTCGCACTTACTTATCCCAGCAAAATTTACCGTTCCTTTGGCCGCAGTTATGGGAATAATTTCATTTGGATTAATTAGGTACTATTCCATAACACACAGTAAAAACGCCAACAGTGATCAAGAAAATGATGAATCACCAAGTTCTATAACTGGTTTCATTAATAGATCCGAAAACAATAACAAAGCATATTCAAATGTTATTTTTACTCTGGTTTATTTAATTTTGTTACTAATATGTTTTTTCTTCTCAAAGTCGAATCTGGACACAATTTATTCTAATTGGAATTCATTTGAAATCATAGATATAATAACATTATCTGCAGGGATTTTAGTTTCTTTCTTTATGCCTGGTTATGCGATTGTACATCTTTTAGTTAAAAAACAGATAATTCATCCTCTGCTAAGAGTTCTATTAGCATATTTATGTAGTATATTAGTCACCGGTTTAACCACATATATTTCGGCAATATTTCTTGATAGCGATATTTTTCAAAATAAGATTATCCTTATTGTGGTAAATCTCTTCATACTCATGGTATTCGCTACCTATTATCGTATATATAGGACTATTTCCACTATTAATAACAATAGTTGGGATAAATTATATAATAGTGTTCTTGATACAGGTAAGAAATTTCTGAAATTAATTAAACAATATAATTCCGAATTGTATGTTTTCGGAAGTCTTTTTGCGCTACTAATTATATCCACGTATTATCTGTACGGTGGAATTACCATCGGTGATCAGTGGTATCATCAAGGTCGTGCAATTCTTTTTATGTCTGGTCACTTCAAAGAAATTGTCCTATCAAATGGTGATAACATATATTCACCTCTCCAATCAGCTTTACTATCTGGATTAACAACTCTTTCTGGTACCCCGCTTGTAAATACATATGCCAGTATTGCTTTTCTAAATATGACAGCGGTACTTGCATTTTACTATTTTTGTTCTAGATGGTTTCCTCCCTACAAGAAAAGAGCAGCTTTACTGGCGTCAACACTTTTCGTATTGGGTTCAGGATTTGGATGGATTTATATACTATCCTCAACAGCAACAGGTTCTACAATTCCACAAATTTCATCTGTCGTTGCTTTACTCCATGACAGTGTAAGGGCCCCTGACATAAAGCTGTCTGCTAACTTTATGATTGCAGCGTTTCCAGATTTTAGTACCGGTCTAATTTATATCACCTTACCGGCAGGTTTCGTACTTTTAGGTCTAATTCGTACTAGATTTAATAATAAACTCAGTTACACCGCAATTCTTTCAATAGTTTTAATTGTAGGTATCTTATTCCATGAGGAATTTTATCTATTTATCGTAGTATCTTCACTTCTACCGTTAATTTTCAACATAAGGGAAAAAAATTCCTTATATTTGGCATTTCTTTTTGCCTTTGTAGCCGCATACATAATTGATTCATTACTTCCAGTACGATACTTTACCTCAAGAGAGATTTCAGGAGTACCATTAATTAATCTTAATATATTTTTTGTCCTAATAGTGTGGGGGCTATATGCAATACAGCAGAATTTACGAAAATATTTTTACACTTTTTCAATATTCTGGGCTAGACTTAAAAAACATCTCACTAGTTACAACTCTAGATTTAATTTCGTACCAAAAGTTATAGTTGTATGGATTGTTGTTTATTTATGTGCTTTAAGTTTTATTGTTTGGACTCAACTTCCAAGAAATTCTATAGATGTTCAGACGAACCAATTTACCACACCATG
>VBPR01000109.1:0-821 GCA_005877345.1 Nitrososphaerota archaeon | reverse complement strand
GTTGCTCTTCTTGTAGGTCCATATTATAATGAACACAGATTCAGTAAATACATTATGATCGGTATGGTAGCATTCGCATCATTAATAGTTTTCAAAATATTGACCTACACATCAAATAAAAAACCAATCCTTAATGGGATTATTATAGGCAGCATACTAGTATCTACCGGCCTTTCAACTTTAATTTTTATTGGGTACAATGTAATAACAATGCAAAACTATGATTACACATACGCCCTAGGACGAAGAAATTTTCCTTCTATGCAGGAAATGAACATGTTAGATTTAATGCGTTCTAAAATATTAAGCGATCCAAATTCTAACAACGTTGCAAGTTTCCCAGATGAATATCAGCCTCATGAGGGGAGTATTATTAACAAGCTTTCGTCTTTCTCTGGTCTATCTTTTGGTCAGACTACTAAAACTTCTCTAATATTAAATTCTTCGTCGTTGAATGAATTATTTCATCTTTTGGAGGATACCAATACGAAGTATATTATTATCCCAATTAAGGATATCAAGGTACAAACACTTACAGATACTGTGCGATTCATGCTGGAGAATTTTCCAAAGACATATAATGATGGCAACTATCTAATTCTACGTGTTCCATATTTACGGGAACAACTAATAGTTCCAGAAAATAAAGTGGCTATTGTCTATAATGATAAGAATATCTCATCCTTATCGGACGTGTCTGAAAAAAAGGTGCTACCCTATAACAATGATACATTTGATTTTGAAAAAAACAAGTTGAAATTTATAAATATAAATAATGAAAATCAAACCCAAAAGGCAACAATATACAGTAATAAAGCAAA
>VBPR01000108.1 GCA_005877345.1 Nitrososphaerota archaeon | reverse complement strand
CTTTCCTATCAGCGTGGCAACTTCAGACACTGCAGTAAGATCGGCGGAAAGTCCTTGGTCTTGTGACAATACAGGAACACAGATCATCTTAAAATACGAGTCCCTTGACGCTATTACTGGATCATCATATAATTTGAATCGTCCAGATTGGATACCTTCGTTATAGGCTTCATTTACGTTTGGTTCAGGGATTGTAGTCTTTCCATTTTTTGCTTCAGATAAAACTTTGTTGGACTTGTCAACTCCTATCACATAGGCACCTGCTCTCAGCCAGACAGCAGCAAGAGGAGCTCCAACGTGACCTAGACCATAAATTGCAATCCTGAGCTCTCCATTCCTTATTTTTTTTACTACCTCCACATCCTGGCGTAGACTGGAAGAGTTATGCATCATAAGGTACCTTTACCGTTCCTTAATATGTACATATTGAATTTGATCTCAATAAAAAATAATTATAACATTCTTGAAACAAATACAGTTTGGCTATATGGAAATTAAACATGACAAAAATCAAATTGAGGTTCATAGAGTAATGCTAGACCTTATGATTCTAATTTTTTTATCGTTTTTGCAATTCTTTCAACTACATGAAAGAATTGAGGATCGAACTCTAGTTTATCTTCTCTTTTCCATTTAGTGTACACCCTAACTCTATCTTTTTGCGGGTCAATGCTAATCTCACGTTCCTCAATCATAAACGGCTTTAACATTTCGGTAAGCTCTTTATCTGATGCCAAATCTTGAGCTAACCTGCCTCCGATCCATTGTATATCGATAACTCTTTTATTACCAAAATGTCCTTGGGTTTTTGCTCTGCACTTAGCCATATACGATGAAGGATTAGATATCTTGACTGGTTCAATTAAATAATGTATCTGAAAATAAGGTAATGCTCCATAAGGGAGAGGATTTGGATCTTGTTTTGCCATTGATTGATCTACGAGTTTTTGGATTCAAGCATATATCAATGTAGTGCAGGTCAATGCCATTATTTTGAAGACTAACTTAGTCTGGAATAATGATAAGTTTGAGATTGATCAATCCAGAATTCTGTAGTCATTATCCACAAAATTTCACTTTAGTTTGGTTGAATTAACCTTCCGAAGTTGGTCTATTTGCCCTCTGATCTCACCATTCTCATGATATGGTGTATCAATACTCACATAAGTATTTCCATTGCTCATTGCAGAAATTAATTCTGCTATCAATTTGCCTTTTAGAGGTCCCTTTAGATCCGAGCTAGTAATATTCCCCCTAATTGATGTTTCCATCTTTATTCCATTCTTTTTGCTGTCTTTTAAAAGATCAACTATCGCCTCGCCATTTTCACCCTTTTTTCCCATGTGAATGTCAGCACCCGTTACATCAGATGATCCTGCTATCTTTATCTTGTACTTTATCACAGTATCATAAGTTGTGGTTCTAAAGGAGGCATTACCATTTATACTTGTATTCGTTGGAGGAGTTACTTGATCACCTGACATTGTAGTAGCAAATTTTATCCCCAGCACTTGCGTTGTCATTATTGTTGTGCCAGAGATAACGACTAAACTAATGATCGTTAATACAAGCTTAGTATCTCTGACATTCCTCAAAATCATTAGTTTGGTAAATTGTTATTATCATTTCGTCCTAAAAGCCTTCTGTCCAAGAATAAAATAAAATTGCACACGTATCTGTAGGATATGAAATAATACAATTTGATATATTCCAAATATTCTGGACAAATGCATCTTAATTACTTCAGTTTTATAATTGCATCAAGAAAATTAGAAATTTCTGAAACTTTTACTCTTTCTTGCAACATTGTGTCTCTATATCTTATTGTAACCGTATCATCCTTCATAGTTTGATTATCAACAGTCAAGGCAAATGGTGCTCCTATTTCTTCAAGTCTTCTATATCGCCTACCTATGGAGCCTGACTCATCATAAAAAGTAGAATAATCCAATTTTAATTTTGAATAAATGTCCTGAGCTTTTTCACGTAGACCATCTTTTGTCACAAGTGGAAAAACTCCAAGAAGCACTGGGGCTAATTGGGGAACGAGTCTTAATACAATTCTCTTCGCTTCTATGTCTTCAAAATAAGAATGTTCCAATATTGAGTAGATACTTCTATCAATTCCCATTGACAATTCAAACAGATGTGGTAGAACCTTTGAATTATCTGATGGGTCGATGACATAAAGATTTTGTTTACTTATGGCACTGTGTCTTTTTAGATCGTAATCTGATCTATAATTGCACGCAACTAATTCTAGCCATCCAATACTTGTTTCAACTTCGAAATCAAAGGCCGTAGATGCGTAAAATGCTTTTTCGTCCTCTGATAACTCCCTAAATCTAGTACGCTCCATAATTATGCCTGTCTTACTGTAAAATAGAGCCAGAAGAGACATGTAATAAGCTACGAGTTTGTTTGGCAAATGACCTTCTCGTACTGCGTCTTCAGCCTTTATTGTCTGGTGTGAATTCTTCATGAACAAATTAAGCGATGTATCCTTAACCTGTTCAAATTTTCATAAATCATTTAATCTGTGCGGATTGCAAAACACCTCAATTTCTGCCTGATAGAATTCCCTCAGCCTCAACAGACTCTGTCGTGGCGCAATTTCATTTCTAAAACTTTTACCAACCTGCGCAACTGCTAACGGAAGTCTTCCTCTCATTGTCTTAAAAATTCTGGGGAAATCAACAAAAATTGTCTGACATGTTTCTGGTCTGAGAAATGCCTCTTCTTTGGAAGGACCAATTTCAACTTTAAACATCATACTGAATCTGTCAGAATCAGCGAAAGTTCCTTTACAATTAGGGCATTTCAAATTATACTTTTTTATTATTTTATCGATTTCACTCCCAGGAAGCAATTCTGGAATATCCTTGCCGATCTTTTCAGTAATGTATCTATCTGCTCGAAATGTAGCGCCACAATCTTTGCACTTTATTATCGGGTCAGTAAAATTATCAAGATGACCTGAAGCAACAAACACATTCTTGCTCATTATCTGTGAACCATCAATTTCTATCATATCATCGCGTCTCAGTAACTCTCTTCTCCAGAGTTCAAGAAACTTATTTTTTATACTGGTACCTGTAGGTCCATATTCCCAGAATCCTGCATGAGCATCAGAGTATATTTCACAACTGGGAAAGTAAAAGCCTCTTTCAAGAGCGAGTTTCATTACTGTGTCATAAGTATTCATTTTTCTTTATTTCTCTTAGAATCTGTCATACACCATGCATTTATTCTTATTTCTAATAAATATCTGAAAACTTTCAAATGAAATTTCTTGCAGGTCAGTAGTACTACTTTCTGAGATTAAGTACTACCTTAAGATTTTTAGAATTATCACGAATTGAATCAATGGGAGTTTCCATGATTACAGGTAAATCTTTTAATGAATTTATATTAAGTACTGTCTTTAACCCTTCGATACCAATCTTTCCAAGACCAATATGCTCATGACGATCCAGATGTGAACCAATATCGCCCTTAGAATCATTCAAATGAATAAATTTAAGAACACTGAGGCCAACGATATCGTCAAATCTTTCAATAAATTTGTTACATGCGTTTGCAGTCTTCAGGTCATAGCCTGAAGCGAATGCATGACAGGTATCCAAACATACACCATAAGTCTTGCTAGATAAGTTGTCAAGAATTTCTCTTAAATCTTCAAGGGTACCTCCTATGCTATCTTTCTGACCTGCACTATTTTCTAATAAAATGGTAACGTTCAGTTTCCTCTTAAACTCGGATTTGTATTTATCGATTGCCTCTTCACAACTTTTTAACAATTGCTTTGTACCATTTTTCTTTCCCTGTCCTCGGTGGCTTCCGAGATGTATGAAAGATATTCAATACCTAATCGGGAACATCTTATTAATTCATTTTTGAAAGAGATCTTTGATTTTTCGTATATCTCATTATCCGGGCCTGATAGGTTGGGTAAGTAAGGCATGTGAACTGCAACAGAATTTTTCTGAATCCCGCTTTTTTTTAAGTTGTCTCTAAATGATTCAATTTCAGTATCTATAAGTTTCCTTTCTGCCCATCCCCTTGGACTTCTTGTAAAAATCTGAAAAGCCGTGCATCCGATATTCCCTGCATTTGAAACCGAATTTTGTATTCCTCCCGCTATAGAAACGTGAAATCCAACTCTAAAATTCAATTGCTTCTATGTTTGTTACTAGGATATTAAAGATTTGCATTTATTTTTATTACAGTAATTTGTATTAATAATCTAAATCTGAATTGTCTATAAAATTAGGATCGTCTGAGTTGGCAAAGTACCCTTTCTTACAAGAGGCTTCAGATTACATACAGGAGACAAAGTTTGATTTTGCAGAGTTCGATCGTCCTGAAATGATTCACATAATTAATAGGGCCGTAGAAAAATTGGAGAATGAACTTAAGGGAAAAATTTATTCAAATTTGGACGAATACGAAATCGAGATTATGACATTTTTGGTTTCACTCTTACTCATAAAATCTATTGGGTTGGAAGAAGTATCAAAAAAATGCTCCCTATTTGAAGCTATGCGAGTAGAAAGATTCCTGTCTACAGATTTGAGCGTTGAGAGATCTTCACAAAAAAAGAAATTGCTTGTTCAAAAGATCTTTCAGGACTTATTTGACATCAATATAGATGTCGATTCTACATCAAGTATCTGCAAACTGAGCGTTCCTGACTATCTTCTTAGGGCATCCAAGATGTATGAACAGGAATGGAAATTGATTAACCGGTCAGTAAAAGATGGATATGTATATCTTGATACTGATGAAGCAGTAAGATTAATTCGAAATGAATTAAGCAATCTAATTTACACTCGAGTAAAAAATATGAAAGTCTATGAGGTGCCAATTTTAATAAAATCAAAAGCAGATGAATTAAGAAAAAAATATTCAGGGCGCTATGTTTACCGAAATCAGTTCAAGATATTGGAATATCCTCCGTGCATAAAACATGCTATGGAGATAATAAACAAAGGTGAAAATCTTCCTCACTCTGCTAGATTTATGCTGGCAACTTATATGTTGGCCATTGGTAAAACCGAGGAAGAAGTTATCGAAATATTCAAGAATTCACCTGACTATAATGAGAAAATAACCAGATATCAAGTAGAGCATCTTGCAGGAAAGAAAGGCAGTCACATAAAGTATTCAGTACCGTCTTGTGACAGATTAAGGAGTGAAGATCTTTGCTTTGCCGTTAAGGAATGCGAAAATCTGATAAATCCGATTCAATTTGGAAGAAGGAAATTAACATAATTGAATCAAATCGAATATACAAATGAAAATATTAAATTTCTTAAGGACATATTTAGGAAATACTATTTTGAGAACAAATATTTCCCATATCTGTATTCAATTGAAAAAAGAGAGTTTGGATATAGAAAATTTGATTCTCTCGTGGTCAGACATCTTTCTTTTAAAAATATTGGCGAACTTGTAGTAGAATTAGTGCGAAATGTTCCACTGGATGTATATTATTCAAATGCATACTATGGGTTCCCCTCAAATCCTATCAATGAAAAACAGTGGGAAGGTGCTGACCTCATATTCGATATTGACATCAAAGACCTCAATATTCCATGTTTTCATGAGCATACGTACTACATTTGTAATTTGTGTGGGTTTGTAAATTCAGAACAAAAACTATGTGTTAATTGCAATAAGGGGAAAACCTATGATATTTCAATACCGTGCAAAAGGTGTTTTACCGCTATAAAAAAGGAAGCAGCAAAGTTACTTGAATTCTTGCGTTCTGACCTCGGAATAGAGGAAAAGTTTATAGAGGTATTCTTTTCTGGAAATGCAGGATTTCACTTTCATGTAAACGATCCTGGTATGAGAAACTTGGATTCTAATTCAAGGTCTAGTGTTACAGACTATATCATCGGAAATGGTTTTATGTGTGAGAGTATAGGCGTCCGAAAATATCGCAATGGGTTTATGATAAAGTTACCTAAGAGTGGTATAATGAATGGATGGAGAAAAAAAATCGCGTCAAGCTTTGGTATAAATCAAAAATCAGAATTAAAACTGAAACATTTAGTTGAGGCAAGTGGTGGGTATGATGGATTTAGAAATGAAATTAATAGAATTACAAAAAAATTTGGAGTTCATATTGATAGTCAAGTTACTAATGACATACACAGAGTTTTTAGATTACCCGGCAGTATTAACGGAAAAAGTGGTTTGACTAAAACGAAATGCGATGATTTAGAATCATTCAATCCAAATAACGACGCATGCATGTTGGATGACTCTGAAGTTTACATTAACTTAAAGACCAAACTGAAAATTAACCTAAAAAATAATAATTTTAAATTGGATAACGTTTTAGAAAAAGTTCCCTCTTATGTCGCGGTATATCTGGTATGTAAGGGATTGGCTACAATTTCTAAGAACCAATAACAATATAAAACGACTAATTAAAATGGCGAGAATCGTCAGTTTGTATTAAATGCGCCCCAGAAATTTTTGTTATGCAAAATAATTGACAATAAAACAAGGCATATTATTATTATAGGCATACGTTTTTTAACAAGTTAGAATTTGAGTGTACTTATTGTTGATAACGGATCTCCTTATGTCAAGGATATTACTTTGTGTTTGGATAAAATAGGACAGAATCATGTTATCAAGAAATATGACGATGAAATCTTACTTTCGAATTACGAGAAAGTAATACTGTCGGGACGTCAAAAGAATAAAAAACAAATCAATGCCGTCAATTCAAAAATTATTAGAACTTGTTTTAATAATGAAACGCCGCTATTGGGCATATGCTATGGAGCAGAAATAATTGCTCTTACGTTTGGTGGTTCAATTCAAAAGACTGATTACGTCCAGGGGTTGAACAGAATTAAGATTGAAAAG
>VBPR01000107.1 GCA_005877345.1 Nitrososphaerota archaeon | reverse complement strand
ACAAAATACTGCGCAACCAAGTTACCCCAAGAGTACTATTTGATTTTATTTGTAATCCTATTTCTCATCATAATGGAATTGCAGATTATGCACCTTATGGGCTGAGGAAAGTTGAAGCTTCCTTGGTCAGGGATGGGTACAGCAGTGAAGATGTGGTAGTTGCACATCCAGATCATGTAGATAAATTCATTGGTCCTGAAACTGAAGTTGTAGGGACATATGAAATGGATCCTCTTGGTATGGGTCCCGTAACTATGACTTTTACTTATGGACGAAAGCAGATCTCATATGATGAATTCTATAACAAAGATCTCCATATGAAAATTAATAGAGCAAAGGAAAAAAATGGAAGCAAAGCAAAAGTCGTTGCAGGTGCTTCCGGTACTTGGCAATATAACTACGATCCAGCAAAAATAGAGGAATATGGCTTATACGGAATCGTAGAGGGTGATTTAGGTGGAATAGGTCCTGAAATTGATGGCGCTGGCGCCAAGTTTTTTGACGCATTAGTTAATAATGAACTTGAAATTGCAAATCCATTCAAGAAACATCCGTTCAAAGTTGAGATAAAAGAATTTGAAAAAGATGATAAGACTTACCATGGCAGATTTATTCATTATTGGAACGAACCTACAGTCGATGAAATTCCAACTATAATCAATCCCAGCATGCATGGGATGATTGAAGTAATGAGAGGTTGCGGACGGGGCTGCAAGTTTTGTGATGTGACTCTTAGACCCTTAAGATATTATCCTGTTGAGAAAGTTGTAAAAGAAATCGAAGTCAATATGAAATATGGTGGATTAAAGAATGCATGGGTACACAGTGATGATATTTTTGTATACGGTCTGAATCCCAGAACTACTAAAAACATGCAGCCAAACAGAGAAGCGCTAGAAGAATTATTTTCTGGAATAATGTCAACTGGAATCGAACATACTAATCCAACTCATGGTACTCTTGCTGGTGCAATAGCTGACGAACGTTTAATACCTAATATATCGAAAATAATTAGGGCATCACCCGACAATATGATAGGTATTCAATGTGGGTTTGAAACAGGAAGTATAAGATTAATTGGAAAATATGCAGACAGAAAATTATCTCCATTTAAGCCGTCTGAATGGCACTGGGTTGTGAAAACTGGAATAAAGACTTTAAATGAAAACTACTGGGTCCCCGCGTTTACACTGATAATGGGATTAGACAATGATGAAACCGTAGAAGACAGCTGGGATACAATTGAATTGATTCATTCTTTAGAAATTGAACAGCCAGACTCAAAGTTTACAACAACTCCCTTGACATTTGTTCCAATAGGACTGCTCGAAAAATCAGAATTTTTTGACATTGGAAATACGATGGATCCTCCTAAATTGGGAGTCATGTACAAGACGTGGCAGCATAATTTCAAGTACGGAATTCAAAAATTTATGCATAAAGTTGGTCGAGATAATCCAGTAAAGAATTTCTTCTTTGCGGGGCTGGCAAGAACTTTGGGAGGAGTTCCTCTAGACGCAATGGAAAGATATGCGCGCAGAAGAGGCCCCGAACACGAAATGGTTATCGAGAAAATAAAGGCCAAGTATTGGTAATTAAAGTGTATGAGTAGCTGTAATATTAAATGTGATTTTCTAATTAATCATCTACAATTAAGAATCTCCAATATTTTTCCTTAGCTTTACTTATACCAACTCTAGTAGTAGTAATTACATTGTTAGGACTTATACCGTGTTCTATTTGCAATATTGATTGCCTATCGGTTAGATTCAGTCCATTGTGCGATCTATTAATATCTAGTGCTTTTGTCAACCTGCCAGGTCCATTTGTTAGATTTAGCTTGTTTTTGACACTGCAAAGACACATCATTGTATTTATACCCTCCATTGGTATCAACGATCTAATTAATACTGCACCTGCATCGTTATTCGGAGAATGTGCAATGACATTCATACAATGATGCATTCCATAAATAAAATAAACATAGGCTTTACCAAATCCCCCGAACATTATCGAATTTCTACTCGTCACACCATTAAACGCGTGACTTGCAGAGTCATTTTTCGAACCGTATGCTTCCGTCTCGTATATGATGCCAGACAGTCGCTTTGGCTTTCCGGATCCATCTTCATATATTCTTACCAGTTTCTTGCCTAGAAGATCTCTTGCCACAAGCTCTGTATTTCTTGAATAGAAATCAAGACCCGGATGTGCCATTGTGAATTAGAATGATATCAAATAAGGATAATAATATTTTGATTATTATTTCCTATTATTATATTCAACAATATTTTATCATATTCAGCAATATTATTGTCGGATTAGTACCAAAATTATGATAATATAAATACTAAAATAACAATCCTGTAGATATGTTCAATTTTCACAAATTTAGTTTGTTAAAGAAAAATACTTGCAATTACTGTGGAAAAAATTTTAGGTCATTAGAAGGATTGATGCACCATTTTCAAATAACCCATGATAATAAAATATATGAATGTAAAAAGTGTAACATGAAATTTGAGGGTATGGAGGTAATGCGTGACCATATTAGGAGGAATCACAGTTACAAAAAAAGCGGCAATGCCTTATTTGACTAATTTATTTGAATAAAACATAAAATAACCTTATCTACCATCATTTGTAAATGAAATGCTTAAAATGTGGCAAAAATTTTGAGGAAAATGAAATTGAAGATCCTTCTTCATTAAAGTATCCGTCGTGTAAGGATTGCTGGAAGGAATGGACGACTTATGGAGTTATGGTAATGAATGAAATGCATTTAGATATGTCATTACCAGAACACAGGAAAGCGTTAAGAAAATATGAAAGGGCATTCTTTGGTCTAGACAAAGTTGAAGAATTGAAAAAGAATCCCGAAGATCCTGGGACCCCTTAATTGAGTATTACTTTAGCAAGATTCGTCGGAATAATTTTCAAAATATTTTGTCTATTAGGATTAAGAAATAACGCCTCTTTAAGACAAACCATAAGCTTATTCCTTTCATCTACTTCTAGTGATAAAAATGTATTCAATATCAATTTCGAATCAATTTTGTTAAAAAGTTTAACACTATCCAATATTAGAAGATAACAATTCAATATCTCAGTGAGTTCATCAGGTTCTATCTCTGAGATCACTTTCATCCAAGTTTTCGTTAATCCTACCAGCTTGTCTCGTTGGATCAAATTGATAGAACTTAAACTTTTAACCATAGCCTCTTTTTTTTCTGATTCCGTCATTTCTACTAATTCCTTAGTTTTAGTTCTGCAAACTGACAATTTCAGAAAATCTGGAAGGTTTGCTATAATAAAAAGCAAATTTTCTATGTTGCTGTCAGTGGAATTGGACTTCATAATCTAATATCAAGTTCCAGGTTATCCTTGACATATTTAATTGGTTATTTCTAGTTACAGCTTCAAAATCAGAAGAAATAGGACGAGATTTTTGATACGCTCTTGTTACTAGTTTTATCAATTTGAGTATGGTTTTTCGTACTTGGAACGATTACTCATAATTATAACGATTACAAAAATAGTCAGGACACGAATAACTCATACTCAAGCGCGAAGGAGATGCAAATGAATTGTAAAAAAATTTAGAAAACGAGATCGTCAATAATGCTCATATAGCTAGAGCGGTACATTATTATTGAAATCAAAATTGTCAGAGCTGAGTGAAATAAGAAGAGTCTTTGAAGGGCTCAATACTCTTTATGAAATTCACCTTCCGAAGGTTCATCCCAAACTCATTCATGATTTTATGATGCGAAGGCGTAATAACCCAGGTAAAGATCCTTTTTACTTATTAGAAGTTTTTACGAAGCCTGAAATTAATTCTGAAGAAATGAGAACTTACATCATTAGCAAAACTGGAATGAATCCTACTATACACGACAACGGGACCCATTATGCTTTCAACAACAAATTAACGTTAGAATTTCTTAAGGAACTTTCAGATTTGAAGGATGTTATTGCTGTGTATGGTGATTACATGGGAGCTGTGACTGGAGTAGGAGCATCACATGATCACAGAGAACATGAACATGGATGGATTAATGAGGAGTAGATCATTTAGCCAACAAAAACCCAAATAAAAAGTTAAGGATACTGTTGACTATGATTGAATTAATTTTAGAACAT
>VBPR01000106.1 GCA_005877345.1 Nitrososphaerota archaeon | reverse complement strand
AGTTTTTGGCACTTTAGGAGGTAGGGCTGCCAATAAAGTATCTTTCGTGAATTTCATACTGCCTTTCTGATTATATATGAATTCTAGTAATTGTTGTCTTGTACATGTTTTACAAAACCTTTGATATATTTCCAACTTTTTTTCCTTTGGTGTTGAAGAATTGCTGGCTTGTTCTACTATGAATCGTGCGAATTCCTCTTTTGAATATTGCATTAGTCTCTGATGAGTACTCAAATCGTTAACATCAACGACTTTCTTTTCTGGAGCTAAAGGGAATTTCATAGTGCGAAGTTTTGTTTCGTCGTCATATTCTAAATCACATTCAATTATGCAACCTCTGCCAGATGGAATGTTTTTGTAATAATCAAGATTGTCTTCCCATTTAAAGTCTCCCATAGGAAGTGGTTCAGACATTGCCCAGCCATAGAGGTTGTTAGCATCTTCATAGAGTAAGTAGTTCGACGGTTTGGTTGAATCGTAATCATTTAAGTATTTGTTGTTCGCTTTAACATGTCTCGTTCCTAAGAGTCCAGAATATCCTCCACGTATTCCACTCTCCACCATTATTAACATATCTTTATCAGTTAGTAATTCTAGTTGAAATTTGTCCGGATGTGTCTTGTCCCACTCTTTTCCACAATATCTTAATCCGTTCTCCCATGTTAACCCTGGAGTCGTATAGCAATGACATGGGTCTATTTCATGCCATTTAAGATTGAACGCTCTGAAATTTTGAATACAGTCCGCAAGGAGGATGACATCTAGTTTTAAGTAGATATCAGAATAATCGCCAAATGTTTTACACCCGAACGTATTCCAGATAAGTTTAGCTCGTAAATAATCCTTCTCCGATATTCCCTGCAACTTCATTTTATCATAAAAGCATTCAATAGGAGGTAGTTTTGTTCTGTTAAACTTGTTAAATGAATCAACCCAATCATATGGATAAACTCCCTTCGTTCTTAGCAGTTGAAATTCTTTTTCAAACTTCTCCTTGTTTGCATCACATTCTTCCTTACTTTTCGCAATACCGTTTCTTTCATCAAACTCCTGAGAAAGTACTTTCTTAGTTATTTTTAAATCCTCATCCTGCAATGATTTTACTACGTTATCCAGACTCTCTGCAAAGAACGCAAGACTATCCAGAAATCTTATACAGCCAAATTGGAAGCTAATGTAGTCCTGTTCATTCTTAGCCAGTATCTTTAATTTTTGAAACTTTGAATCACTTTGCTTTGCAAGTTCTTTAATGAACATGCGGGCATCATACCCTTTCAAATTGTGAAAGAAGAATGGGACAAACTTGGTTGCTTTTCCTTCCCTGATATTGCAATCACTACATGATGCTCCTCTATATCTTCCAGTGAAATGATTATGGTCTAGAACTTTGAGTTTTGAACTATTTTCTTCTGTGCTCAATATTTCCTCACAGTAAAAGCATTTTGTTGCATTGTCATATTCGTTCTGCTCTTCAGGTGATAAAGGTAGTAAATTACTTGTATATATATATTTCTTACTTGCCTTATCATACTTGTGGCATGGTCTTAATTTTCCGTACATTTCCTTATTCAAGCCTATAATATAATCAACGAAGTGTTTTACATTCTCCTCAGTAGTTTTCCCTCTAAATAAACTGTATTTGCTCTCGACTATTTTTTCATAATCCGAATGAATATATGTTGCATAACACGATGCTCGTTGATGCGTCTTTTTCTCCTGATATGGTTTTTTATCATCTGGGCTCGCTGATTGTATTGGGACATTTAGTGCCTCAAAATCTGCAACACCCATAAAAGGTAGTCTTGATTTCATAACATATTTCATGAATTTCAGTTTATTATTTGTTTCATCAGGCATCACAATTCTACACTCTTTATGCTTCTTGCAGATTTTCATATGATTTTCAAGAGCCTCTGCACTTGCATTGGAATTTAAACATCTTCGACAAACATGTTTATGGTCATTTTTCCCAGACGCAAAGCTATCAAAATATTTAATTAAGCAATAGTGGGCATTGACTTCATCATCATCACTTTCGCCACATAGATAAACAAGGTCTATATTATGTTCCCTGTTTTCTTCCTTAGAAATTCTCAATGGTGTAATTGAAAAATTATCTCTCCCTGAACCATGTCCACGGTGTTCAAGACCAAATACATTTACAGCTATAGAAGGATTCTGTCTTTCAAATTTCTTAATATCATCAAGCTTTACTGGCATCTCTATTCCGTCCAAATTTAACTCATCCATAAACGGTAAGTATTTTGATGGTCTATTAGGATGCTCCTTTCCACCAACTGGATGGAGATGAGCTAATATAGATAGTGGAAAACATCGATTATCCTCATTCTTAACATTCAGAACAGTATGACAATTATATGGGAAAGGTATATAGGAGCTTCCTCCTAATATTTCAATTCTTACAATCGATATCTGAACTTGTGAAATACTTTGAAATACTAAATCACTTTCACCTTCTTCTCGCTCTTGTATCCAAGTTCGTAAGTATTCAGTAAAAGTATTATAGTTTTCATTAAAGTTGAAAATCTCTAAATATGTATCTAAATTAGCTTGTCGGTAAAATAGGTGTCTTTCTTCATCCTCCTTATTAACATAATTCACCTGAACAATATACCCAGATTTAATGGTGTTTACTTTTGCATTTTGCCTGATGATTATATCTTCTGCTACACCTCTAAAATCTACCACGAATTCATCAATACTCTCATATGGTGAAATAGCATTGATTATATAATTTTTACTTGCCCCTTCTAATGTTTGTATTTCACTTATTTCAAATCCTGATAATTCTGGTAAATATACTTTTTCTGGCTTTATGATATGACCTTTTCTCGTATCTTTATACTCACGTACAATTTGAAACTTTGTTATCAATTTGTAAAAGTTCATCCTTCGCTTATTACGCCATTGTTCGGCTGTAAGTTTTGGATTGGTTAAAAGCTCATAAAATTCTTCTCTCGCCAACCGTTTGTTAAATTCGGTGAGAAGTTGTGTATCAGTAAAATCGGAAATTGAACGGTCCATTTTCTAAAAGAAAAATTTGTATACTAAAAATATGACTTCTAAAATTTGCATAAAATGTCATGTAAATCAAGTGATTAGTAATTTTCATAAAGATAAAATACAAAATGATGGATATCGGACAGTCTGTAAAACATGTCGAAAAGATATAAGAAGATATCATTA
>VBPR01000105.1 GCA_005877345.1 Nitrososphaerota archaeon | reverse complement strand
AGCAAAATTAGAAGATTTGAGATCAGCTGCTCAAATTTTAAAAGGAAAGAAGGTGAAGATAAGAACCGAAGTTTTACCTGCTGCGCAATCTATCTATATGAAGGCATTGAGGGAGGGCTTGATTGATATCTTTATGGAAGCAGGAGCAGTAGTTGGTCCTCCCACCTGTGGTGCCTGCTGTGGTGCTCATATGGGGGTTTTGGCAAAGGATGAAATCTGTGTCAGTACTACCAACAGGAATTTTCCAGGAAGGATGGGACATATTGAATCTAAGACATACCTTGCTTCTCCTTTAGTGGTTGCCGCTTCGGCAATCAAAGGCAAAATAACCGACCCTAGGGATGTATCGAATTGAATTTGAAAGGAATTGTTCATAAATATGACAAGGATAATATAGACACAGATGTAATACTGCCTGGTCCGTATCTAAAGATCCACGATCATGATGAGCTATCAAAACATGCCATGGAGGGAATCGATAACGACTTTTCAAAAAAAGTATCCAAGGGTGATTTCATCCTGGCGGGCAATAACTTTGGATGTGGATCTAGCAGAGAACATGCTCCAATAGCTCTTTCTCATTCTGGAATTAGTGCAGTACTTGCACCATCATTTGCACGAATCTTTTATCGTAACTGTGTTGATGGTGGATATTTACTACCACTTGAAATCGAAACGTCAACATTGGAACAAATTTCTGACAATGATATGCTGGAAATAGATATTGAAAAGAATCAAATTCACGATATAACCAATGGAAAAAATTTCTCCATCTCTCCATTTCCACCATTAATAAAAAAAATTATTGATAGTGGCGGTTTGATGTATTATAAGGAATGAGGAAAAAGAAAGGCAAACTTGAAGAAATATTAAGTAAAGCAAGATTCTACGATGATATAGAACTTTACCAAGTTTCATATCGTGATTTTGATAATATTGTCACCATTCCGCTGAAAGAATTCATCTTACTATCTTCAAATTTTGAATTGATTCCAGTCAGTAGAATAGTTGAAATAAAAAAGGGAACCACAGTAATGTATTCAAAATCAAGTATTAATTCATAACGTGCAAGTCATAATAATTAGTGCTGATGATTATCATTTGTCTTGTAAATACCACCCTCTCGGCAGTAAAAGTTTCATGAAAGGCTGGTCTCCAATATGCGTTGCATAGCGCCATATTACCTGCTCGGCAAACCTCTCAAAATTATTGCTTATTCGTGTTAACGCACTCAATTCATTATCAAGCAAGCTCTTACCTACTTGATTGGAATGTCGACATGAGAATCTACAATTGTTATCAAGTTCTACTTCCATTTTATTTTCTTTTATTGCTGGATATGCGCGGCAAGACAGTGGTCTTCTATTATATATCATGCAACTAAAACCCCCATGTGGGGAACGATTACTACCCTTGATATCCAAAAATGGACAATAATCACCATTGATATTCGTACCCATAAGTTGATATGCAATTACGTGACTAGGACCGTTTGAACCTTTATTAACGCCAATTCCCAATCTTGGAAATATTGTTAAATTAATTTTGTGGGCTTGGGCTAGATTTTCAATTTCCTTTTTTTCTTCGGGCAAAAGAAGAACCCCTATTTTTCCATAATCAACCGAAGGATAATACTGGCGGTAAATACAACAATCAGAGCAATCTTGGATGCAACGAAATTCTCTAAGCATATCGGGTGTCTACGTTTTTTATCAAAGAATATTCAAAACTATTATAATCAAGTTCGTTAATTTTTAGAAATTTTACATCATAAATACTCTTCATTCTTTTAAATATATTAAGTTCGTAATTAGTATTCTTGCCAGTTTCACTTTGAGCATCTTCATTATTTTGACCCTTGTCTGCGAATTTCTTTTCCAAGGACTTGTATAGTGCAAATCGAAGAATGGTCTTATCATCATAATTCTTCTTGAAGCGAAGGTAATTTTGGGTTAACAGATTCTTTTTAAGAAAACCAATATTTTCTTTTGAAAAAAGGTCCCTTCCTTCTAGATAAAGGATGAACCAGTAATAATCTTCGTCTTCAATAAACCTTAAAACTATTTGGTCATCTGGCCACCAATGGATGTTCTCATTCCATGTTTTAATCGCAACTTTTCTGTCGGTAAACAGTATTAAAATATTCATGTAGATATCGGTATATCGAAATCCTACGCCCAGAAAATCAGAAATCCATTTTTTCTCCATTATATTTATTTTAGGAAAACCATAAAGTAAACTTATCTGACAGTGCCTGTTTTGCACGGCTCAGCTTTGATTCTTATTCCAAATCAGGAGTTGGTGGTCATAAATGATTATTACAGTTAACTGGGATGTTAACTGGGATTAGACTTGCCTCAGAGAGGTAACAAAAATAGTCATCATTGGCAAGTATTGTAAACGATGAACCGATAAATAACTTAAAGTTTGAGTTCCTGATTTTCAGGTTGATGGCTAATTTTTTTCTACGGCCTCAATGTGACATTCATGCCCTCTATGGGTCTTATCAATCTCTGTAGCTTCATCATCTGTAATTGGGAATTTTTCATAACTTAAATTTTCCTTCCCTTCTTTTTCCAAAATAATTTGGTTACACTCATCACATATTAATTGGAGGAATATTTTGCCCATGTATAGAGTAAAAACTAAACGCTATTTAGACCATTGCCGGCTGATTAAATCATCACCATTATTTTTTCAAAACTTCTAATTAACAACGATCTACCTATTAACAGGAATCATAAGGGTGACATATATTCATTTTATGGATTTAGAGACCATTTTATTTTCGTATCGTAGATATAGAAAGTATGTGAGCAAAATAAAAACGATAGAAGTTGAAACATAGGCAATATCGATAAGAAAGTCTTTCTCATTGACTATTCGACACGGAAATTCCCCGTTAGTGCATCCAGCTGCAAAAAAAATCAAATTCCATAATGAATGCGCAATTATTGCAAACCATCCTTTTCCACTTATCCACGTCCTAAGACTTGCAAAAATAGATGGTGTTACAAATAGCCAGGTTAAATATGCAAGACTACTAACTTGGACAGTTGACGTATTTAGAATGTGTAATGAGGCCCAAATAATACCTCCTGCAAAAGTTACAAGATTGTTACCGGTTAGATAGAATGGGATGCCAAAAAATATCGTTTCTTCAAAGGGACCAGCAAAGATTACTGAAGTCACCGTTAATGGTATTGTGGGTTCATTATAGTTATTCACTACCAAATCCACTACTACAGATCCTATAACCATCATAATGAATCCAATTAAATGATAGAATAGCACCATAATTGTCAGGTAGTATATAGAATTTCGTCTGTACTTTGAAATCCACGTAAGGGGATTAAAATCATTTTTCAAATCAGAATATATCGTATTGGATTTTGACAATTATTGTAATAATGATGTGAAATAGTTGACGATATTTACACGTTGTGTCATTGATATTTGTTTAACAGGCTACACACTTTCATGAAATATTTTTTTCAAGTTCATTTATTGTATTAATAGGAAGAGAACAGCTAAAATTCTTACAGACAAATGCAAATTCCTTATCGTTATTATTAGATGATTTTTCCTTAAAATACGGATAGGCTTCGAGTTCTGATAGCTCCGATTTGTCCACTATCGCTGTAATTGCATTAGGAAGAAATTTTCTGTTTAAATAACTGCCAAGGTCTGAATGGGTTCCGTGCTTTATTATAGAAATTTCCAATGGTGTCTTTAGTCTCAAATATATTGCTGAGAGTAACTGACCAAATCCGAAGGGATTTCCAGATGCTGGCCTTGACA
>VBPR01000159.1 GCA_005877345.1 Nitrososphaerota archaeon | reverse complement strand
GTAACTGAGAATGAAAGTCTAGCTCTGGATATTTCATCTTTTTACTCTTTTGAATCGATGATCATTTCTAGATTCGAAATGTTCAGAGCAGTCTATTTTCACAAAACTGTACGATCTGCAGAGGTAATGCTCCTTCATTCCCTCTTGCTTTCAAGTGACATATTGAACTTGAGTAGAATATCAACAACAGATTATCTAAAACTAACTGATGACAGTATACTATGGAAGATCTCATCATCACCAGATAACGAAATTGCAAAAGAAATGATTTCTGACTATTTAGAAAGGAAATTATTAAAATGCGTTTATGAAAGATTTATTCGAAAACGAAATAACTATACAAAGTTAAATAGAGATAAAATTGAGGAGTTGAGATTGAGAATTGCAAGATTATCAAATATTGACGAAAGAAAAATTTTTCTTGATACCTATGGTATTTCTCTTGTTCCTCTCGCTCCAAATAAGCAGGAAATGAAATCAATACTTCTCGTTAGTGAGGATGAATTCTTTAAACAACCAGTATCTAATCTTCCTTTGGTAAATTCAATGACAGGTTATCTTGATATGATAAGAGTATATACCAATCATAAGGATCGAAAAAAAATTACAAATATATCAAGAGATGTCTTAGACAAGGAGTTACCCGAAAAATAATGAGTATCTCAGATAAATTGTCAAAACAAAAAAAGATTCTAGTCATAAAGTTAAGTGGTAGACTTTTTGATTTTAAAACTACATCAAAATCTCTAAAGGAGTATGCTCAACTTTTACTTGATATCCAAGACAAAGTTCAGCCAGTTGTAGTATCAGGGGGTGGAATAATTGCAAGGCATTACGTTAATTTGGCGAGATCTTTAGGCTCTGATGAAAGCAGCCTTGATGAAATGGGTATAGAAATATCAAGATTAAATGCAATGTTGCTTTCTGCAGCACTTGGAGATTCCGTATACCCAGTTATCCCGTCTAACCTTGATGAGATTAGTATCGCTTGTCAATCAGGCAAAATAATAGTCAGTGGCGGCCTTCACCCAGGGCAAAGTACAAATGCAACAGCAGCGCTCATTTGCGAAAAAATTAAAGCTGACAGATTCCTAAATGCAACGGATGTGGATGGAATATACGACTCTGACCCAAAAAAGAGTCCAAAAGCAAAACTGTTTAAAGAAATTTCCATAAAGAAGTGCTTACAGCTCTTGAATACTGAAAGCACTCAGGCTGGTAATTACGATCTTTTGGACATCGTTGCAATGAAGGTAATAGAAAGATCCAAAATTTCTACATGGGTTATAAAATCAGATCCTAAAATTATTAGAAATCTCGTCTTGAAAAATAGTCAAACCGGCACAAAGATTATTGTTTAGAGTAAATGAATAATTTGCCATATTATCTAGATACTGCTTCCTTTGTCAGTAGCGGACTTAGATTCCAGTAATAAAGTAAAATAGTAATGACAAGATATTAGAAAAATAATTAGGACTAGAATCCAATTTATTGAATTGATTAAATGTCACAATGGTTTTCAACTATTATAATACAAAATTATCTATGAAACAGTCTTGATTTGTCCCTTAAATTCTTGGAAACCATCATCTAGCATTTTTTTATATAGTTCACCGGCTTTTTCTTTTGGTAACGGCTTTGATTGGGCTTTTGTATAACCATCATTATCACACAGAAATATCATCGACTCGGACTCTCTATCCATTTTGGCAACTAGCATTTCTTCACCCACAGGGGAAAAGCCATTTCCATCTTGTTTTACAGTATATGTCAACATGGCATAGCCAGTATAATCAAATAGCTTTAGCTGGGCCTTTTTAGATCTTTCAAGACCAATAAAAGAAGCCTTATGATATTGCATAAACTCTTATTGATTTTTCCTTCTAAAAGCATTTACCCAGCAGGAAAAATTTTAATTTCTTGATGAGGTCGACTCCATTCACAATACCCTACTTTATCTTAAGTTCTTCGGTTCCACAAAACAACTGAGTCTATCAATATAATTATTATATCGAGATTGCATATTCACGAATATTGTAATGTCTTCATTTGGGATGTCAATAGCTGAACATGTTGATGAACTGAGAATAAGGTTAATTCACGTAATAATTTGCATTGTAATCATAACTATTTTTTCAATGAGTTTTGGCATAAAAACGGCAGTTGTCCCTATTGCACTTCCATCCAACGGTGGAAGTCAACTAAATTTTCTGAAATTATACTATCCATACCCAGACCCGTTAGACAATATAGCCCTCCAATTGACATCTTTTATGAAGGATACATTGCTTCCTTCAGAAGTAAAGTTTATTCAGACAGCTCCCGGTCAGGTGTTCTTTGCTCAGATTTACATTTCCTTGCTTATTGGATTGATATGTTCGCTGCCAATCGTAATTAGAGAAATATTTGGTTTTATTTCTCCTGCTTTTGTTCAAATAAAAAGAAAAGAAGAATCCGGCGATGACGGCGATGATGAAGTGCCAAATAATATCAACGATAATTTAAAGCAGGCAAAAAAGGGACATGCTAGATCCTCGTCGTCATTATCAATAATTAATATTATAAAAATAGCTTTACCAGTATTTCTTTTGTTTATTTTTGGTGTAGTATTCTCATATCTACTTGTAATTCCATTTACCCTCAATTTTCTATACAGCTATGGTGAATCAATAGGTGCTGAAACATTTCTGACAGTCAATGATTTCATAACATTTGTACTTCAATTCGTATTGGGTTTTGGTATTGCCTTTCAACTTCCAATCATAATGTATCTATTATCGTTAAGCGGTTTGACTGATTCAAAATTCTGGCAAAAAAACTTTAGATATGCAATCATTATAATAACAATTTTTGGCGCAGTAATAACACCAGATGGAAGCGGGGTCACAATGTGGTTTGTAGCACTACCTATGATTGCCCTCTATGCTATCGGCATAATAACAATTAGACGAAAAGAAGCCAATAAAATAACTGCTTAATCCAATTGCAAATCATATTATCTTACCTAACACAGAAATAAATTTGTCCATGATTATCGCAGCAAAAGATAATTATCCATTTTCCATATTTGAAATTAATCCGAGTGAGCTATGAATGGATCAATCGCCTCTTCTTCAAAACGATAAACAACATCTGAGTTATTGGAAGGAACTTCCAGAAAACACTCGCGTCATGTTAATATCAGCAATTTATTCTGGCGAAAATCAGAAAGTCCAATTAAAATTTTACGATCCCAATTTGCACGTCATATACTTTTGGCAGGATAAAACGGACCACAAACCTTATTGTTATACTAAATTGGAATACAAAAAAAGAGCAGAAGAAATTGCATCCATTGAAAAGAAATTTGAGTTGAAGATAATACCAAAAATAGATCTAATGTCAGACAAAGAAATTCAGGCAATAAAAATAATTGCTCCTGATCCTCTGTCCATAGGAGGGAAAGGTGGCATAAGGGAAAAGCTCAATGTATGGGAAGCCAACATCAAGTATCACGAAAATTACCTTTATGATACCAGGTTAATACCAGGGTCATACTACAAAAGAAAAGGAGAAAAAATAATAGAAGACCCGTATGAAATGTCGGAAATTGTACATAATGCCTTGAAAAATTTTCTTTGGGATAAAATCCTAGAGAGCAAAGAGGCAAGAAATGATAAATACCGAGAATATGTGAGAGAGTGGGCAGACCTATTGAATCAACCTATTCCAGAAATAAAGAGGATAGCTCTCGATATTGAAGTAGATTCAGAGGAGGGACGAATGCCAGTTCCTCGAGAACATGATAGAAAAATTACTGCAATAGGTATCGTCTCAAATGATGGTCAAAGTAAAGTATTTCTTCTTGACCAAAATAAAAATCCCAATGATGGAACAGAATTAATTCCAGAAGCAGAAATGTGCAAGACTGAAAAAGAACTTTTGGAAAAAACATTCAAAATAATTTGGTCATATAATCTATTAGTT
>VBPR01000158.1 GCA_005877345.1 Nitrososphaerota archaeon | reverse complement strand
CACAAAAAGCATTTAGCCCCGGTTTTCGTAGCCCAGCAGCATTCTCGGCGTACAGAAATTCGTTTGATGAGAAATCAGACGAAGACGCTTACACATTTACAGGAGTGGTTCGTTATGCTAAAACTTCTTTCAAAATGTTAATCAGAAGCCAGTATGGGAAAGGTTCAAACTTCATGTTTAATATTATCGAGTTTACTGGTCAATATTGCTACATTCCAACAGGCGAAAACTGTTTCATCAAATGTGTAAATAAGATCATAGCTGACAAAATTCTCAACATGCCAAAACGTAGTCCAGCCGCGCTACAAGATGCGTTAAAACTAAATCTTACTTACTACGATCCGAGTAAACCTAATAATGCGCGTGCTAGCTCGGAAGATATCCTTACAAAGAATAAGGATTCTATGATGATGTGTTATTACAAAGACATGGAAAGATATTGTCTAGTTGCTAAGGATTTGCGAAATGCTAAGACTGGGAAGATTTACAAATACCGAACAGAAAAGGGTGTATTGGAAATTGAAAACTTGAATCATAGTGGTGAAAATTCTTTCGTCCCACGGCCTAGCGATAAGAATCAAATTGTAAATTCTTTGATAGACTGTATTAAAGAAATCATACTGGAACGATACTACTCATTCTTATACAGAAATTCAGGCGGCGACGTCAGGAAAGGCGTAATGACTCTATCAAAAATATCGGCTTTCAACAGTGCATACGGTATGAACATTATTCACTTCAACTCAACAGACAGGCATTGTTATCCCAAGAGCAGTGTCAATTTCAACAATGATAAGGACATTCTATATCTATACCAAAATCATTTCTGTCTAATTTATAAGGGTAACAAGGCGGTGGGGATAGAAGAACTTACGAAGAATTTCAAAAAGGAATGGGCTCATTGCATTGATGGCAACGTTCAAGAAACTAAAGAATTTGTCATGAAAACAGAACGCCAAGAAGAGGATGATACATTCGTATTTGACTTAGAAACATATACTGACGACGATGGTTGGTTTCATCCATATGCTTGTGGAATAGGTAGACTTAAAGAAATCAACGATGTCCTAGGAGACTTGATAAATTCTCCTCAACCACTACCAGCCGACGTGCTTAAAAAGGTATTGAAAAAAACGAAGATATTCACAGGTGAAACATGTATTAATCAAATGTTCCAATATTTAGGAAATATAACAGATTTACAAAAGGCCACTCTAATCGCTCACAACGGTTCAAAGTTTGATCAATATATAGTTCTCCAAGAAAGCTTCAAGCCTAGCAAAATCCTGAAGACTGGACAAGGTATCGTGAATCTTTCATATCGTAACATCTTTACATCCACCGAAAATCAACAACTTATAAAAGACGTATATTCTGAAAAAACGGGTAAAGTCGACCTAGAAGGAAAGTTTTATCAAAAGCTAACTTTCAGGTGTTCCTTCAATCACATCAAGTCCTCTCTAGAAAAGATGTGTGAGAGTTTTAAGATTCCAGAAAATATCAGGAAAACTGGACTCGACCATAACGCCGTAAACAAGTCTAACTACTTAGCAATGCGGCCTGAATGGAAACCATATTTAAAACTTGATGTAGTTTCACTAGCCGCCATAGTCATAAAATATTCTACAATCATGACGGACCTCGTCGACCAAAACATGACTTCAAATATTTCCGCACCCTCGTTAACCTTCAAAGGGTGGTACAGCCATATCGCTGAGAAAGAGGTGAAGGTATTTTCTCATGTCAATCCCTTTACAAGATGGTTCATTCGGAACGCTGTAAAAGGCGGCAGAGTATTTGCTAACAAGAAAGCAT
>VBPR01000157.1 GCA_005877345.1 Nitrososphaerota archaeon | reverse complement strand
AATTTCTGCTCTTTGAGATTTTATTATTCTGAAGCATAAGATGTCCACGTGTTGGGATGAGATCCGGCAATTTGTATTCTTCATTCATACCCATTCTAATTGCTGGTAAGAAAAGGTAGTGATGGTAAACAATATCTTTTCCAATAAAATGATATATTTTAGAACTATTCCATATTTCTTTTGTTTTATTTATGTCGCCTAATAGTTCAATAAGAGAGGAAATATAACATAAATGGTTATCGAACCACCCATAGAATACTTTATCTTTTTTCTCGTTACCAGTAATAGGTATATTCACCCCCCAAGAAATATCTCTTGTTATATCCCAGTCTTGGAGCCCTTCTACAATCCAGTTGAGGACATATTTTTTGACATCTTGTTGAAGTAATTTGTTTTCCTTTAACCACTTTTCAAGAACATCTTCAAAATTGGATAGCTTGAAAAAGTAGTGGTTGCTCTTTTTTTTGACTGGTGGCATTCCACAAATAGCACACCTTGGATCTAGTATCTTTTCGGGGATTCTTCCACATTTTTCACACAGATCAGAATACTGATCCTCCGCACCACAATAAGGACATTTTCCGATTACGTAGCGGTCTGGCAGAAATTTCAAATCTTTTTCGCAATAATATTGTACAACTTCCTTTTCATAAACAAGCCTCCTTTTTTTTAATACACCGAAGACATACTGGACAAACATTCTATTCGTTTCTGAGCTCGTTTGTGAAAAAGAATCGAAAACTATGCCCACTGAATTAAAATCATCAATGTCTTTATCATGCCAGTATTTTACATACAATTCTGGTTTCGTTCTCTTTTTTTCAGTTTCAATAAGTACGGGCGTACCAAAATCATCTGATGCACACAGGTGATATACTTCTACTCCATTTAGTTTTAGAAACCTTCGAAATATATCTGCAGGCAGATAAGTAGAAGAAATGTGACCGAGGTGTATCTCTCCATTTGCATACGGAAGCGCACTCGTTATTATTACACTGTTTCTATTGGAATTTCGCACAGCAGAATCAGTGATGACAATGAGAGATTAAAACTATCTGAATTAACCAGTTTCATGACAAATACCGAAAATGGTATTTATTTTTCATCCGTATGATTTTCGATTTCTTATCGCTAATCAGTTATATCATATTGATTAAGTGTATTAGCCAGATGAAAAATATCGAACTAATTGCTAATGGGGAAAAATCATGGGAATGGGCATACTCTCGTATGGGTATCATAAATACATTAGTTAACGAAAAAATTGACCACAAGCCATTAAAAGGCCTGAGACTCGGTCTTTCGCTACATGTCACAAAGGAGACTTCTGTTTTGGTAATAGCCGCGATCAAATTAGGATCGAAAGTTTCTCTCTGTTCTGCAAATCCATTATCGGTACAAGAGGATATAGCAGCATTTCTATCATCAAAGGGGGTCAAGGTTTATGCGTGGAAGGATGAAACTGAAAGGGAATATTTTGATAATATAAAACAAGTTTTACAAACAGGGCCTCAAGTACTGACCGATGACGGATCAAATCTTCACATAATGGCACACAACAAGAAAATTCAAGGGATATTGGGGGGAACTGAAGAAACAACATCTGGAATCACAAGACTAAGAGCGTTGGAAGAACAGGGAAAGTTGCTGTATCCTATTATTGGTGTTAACGAGGCTCGTACTAAACATCTATTTGATAATCGGTATGGAACAGGGCAAAGTACGCTAATGGCTATTATCAAATTGACTAATGTTCTTATTGCGGGTAAACACATAGTTATATGCGGCTATGGATATGTGGGTAAAGGCGTTGCATCTAGAGCTAAAGGCCTGGGTGCTATTGTTACTGTTGTTGAGGTTGATTCCCTTAGGGCACTTGAAGCATATATGGATGGTTACCAAGTAAGAAAAATTATTGAGGTCGTAGACAAGGGAGATATTTTTATCACTTGCACAGGACAAAAAAATGTAATTTCAGAAAAACATTTTAGAAAAATGAAAAATGGAGCGATACTTGCAAATGCCGGACATTTTGACAATGAAATAGAAGTGGATAAATTATTTTTAAATTCAAAAGAGAATTACCAAATTAAACCGTATTTGGACTGTTTCCACATTCAGGGGAAAAAAATTTTCCTTCTCTCAAAGGGTAGAGTTGTTAATTTAGTAGGTGCTGAGGGGAATCCTCCAGAAGTAATGGCGATGTCTTTTGCAAATCAGCTCCTCTCTATAATACATGTTTTTAGAAATCATAAGAAAATGCAGAACAAGGTTTATTCTGTACCGGAAAATATAGACTCTAATGTAGCAAAGTTATCCATAAAATATTTGGGAATAAGTATTGATAGACTGACACAACTTCAGATAAAATACGCGAAATCCTACTGAACTTTCAAGCCTTTTCTGATAAATCATGCATAATATTTTATAAGAGATTGAAACTTTAAAACTAATCATGACTTGGATGCGTGCTGCAAGTATTGAGGAGTTTGACAAGAAAACTGGAAAGGAAGTAAATTTAAGCGGAATTAGAATAGCCATTTTTCGAACAAAAGAAAAATTTTATGCTATAGAAGCCTTGTGTAGACATCAAGATGGCTCACTTGCTCCAGGTAGGGTAGATGGTGAAGTGGTGGAATGTCCATTACATTCATGGCACTATAATATACGAACTGGAGAATTATTGGATTATCTTGAGGGAGTAAAATTAAAAACGTATAAAATTGATTTAAAGGGAAAAGATCTCTACATAGATGTTTGAATTTATTATTAACTAGTCTTCATAAGTTGTTAGTTCTAATTTGAAAATATATAACAGACTTACTGATACTCTTGAAGAGATTGATACAAAAAGAGACAACAAGATTAGGATCTATGTCTGTGGCATCACTGTGTACGACGACTGTCATATTGGACATGCAAGAACTATAGTTGTTTTTGATGTTTTAAGACGATATTTAATACGGATAGGGCATGATCTAACTTATGTACAAAACTTCACCGATATTGATGATAAAATAATAAACAGGGCAAAATTAGAAGGGAAGACTCCTGAAGAAATTTCTTCCAAATATATTGCGAGTTATTTTGAAGATTTTACTAAACTGAATGTCTTAAAAGCAGATTTCTATCCAAAAGCAACTGAACACATAGGCGAGATAATAACAGCGATTAAAATACTGAAGGATAAAAATTATACTTATACTACTTTAAATGGAATATATTTTAGAGTGAGATCATTCCCAAGTTATGGTATACTATCAAAGAAACAAATTGATGAGCTTGAAGAGGGTTCAAGAATTGAAATTGATACTTTAAAGGAGGATCCACTAGACTTTGCTCTATGGAAATTTTCTTCTGATAGTCCATCTTGGGAAAGTCCTTGGGGATCAGGAAGGCCAGGTTGGCATATCGAGTGTTCTGTCATGGTATCAAAGTTCCTTGGTAATGAAATAGAGATACATGGTGGTGGTACTGATCTGATATTTCCTCATCACGAAAATGAAATTGCTCAATCTGAAACATTTAACGAAAAGAGACTTGCAAAACTTTGGATGCATGTAGGTATGATTACAATTAATTCAGAGAAGATGTCAAAATCCCTCAGAAATATGATCCTCCTTAAAAACGCGCTTAAAAAATGGGGAGCTAACGTACTTCGATTGTACCTGATATCTTCTCAATATTCAAAACCGATGGACTTCAATGATGAAATTTTGTATGAATCATTGCAAAAATGGAGACAGATTGAGCATTGTATTTACGAACTTAGAACAACAAAAAATGTATCTAGAGACATGGACGAATTTGAAAGCAAATGCAATGGTTATCTCGATGATTTTATGTCATTTTTAGATAGTAACCTCAATACTTCATCAGCAATATCGGCATTTATGAAACTAGTATCGTATGTAAACAATTTAAGCTCATCTGAAAAGTTAACAACCGCAATGTCTGATAAAGGATTACCTATTGTAAATACCATAATTAATATCATGGGTGTTAAGATAGCAGAGATTGATATTGATACTAAAAAAGAAATCGAAAAGATGATTGACCAGAGAAATAAGCTTAGGGCTGAGAAAATGTTTAAAGATGCAGATAATCTGAGAAACAAGATTTTTGAGTTATATGATGTCGAGCTTACAGATCATATCATGTATACTTCATGGAAAAAAAAGCAAATTATTGAATTTGATAGACAGTAATTTTATTCCAAATGACGAATATTCAAATTTCAAGAAGATTTATTATGTATTACTTTTTTTACAAAAGGTTGTTACTTTATGGTTTGAAAAACTATTTATTATTCAAAGCATCGGATAAATTAAAATTGAATTCCAAAAAGGCGCTCTTCGGAATCATAATATCGATCACAGTTGTGGTATCAATAGTTTTGGCAATATTGTTTAATCCTTTTAAAAGTAATGTACAAGTTTTCAGTGACTCACTCAGCGCCTTGGTATCAAAATCGCAAGAATTGACAAGAAAATATCAGGAAGAAGTTGGAAAATGGAATATGAAAAAATACGACAATTTGACAATGGTAACTATTACTGATAGATATTTGTCTCAATTTGAAGAGCTTGAAAATGAAGCAAGAAATTTGACTGTTCCAAATGGACATGATAATATCAAGAATTCATTTATTAGATCATTAGAATCAGAAGCAGCTAGCTACGAACATTTCAAGAATTATCTGATTACTGGAAATAGAACTGAAGATCAACTCTCGAATGATAATTTGTCACTTGCTTACCAATACGAAAAACATTATGCAGATTTTCTGTTAAAGAATCATTAATCTGTAAAGCGAGAATATAGTTTGAAACAAAAATATACTCCCTCTATGTACCATACTTTTGAGATGTTTTGTTATGATAAAATATTTTAGAAATTTTGTTTCATATTTTACTTATCTATCAATCCCAAAGACAGTATTGGTTTTTTCTGGGATATTGATATTGGTTATAAATAATCCAGTCTACTCCCTAGAGAACTTAAAGGTTCTACAAACAAATACTATAATTGATCAAAGTGGCTTTATCCATTTATTCGGTGAAATCAGAAATATTTCAAATGAACCTCAGTACGGTGTTGCAATATATGCTATTTTTTATGACAAAAACGGACAAAACATAGGCAATGCAAGTGGAATAGCAGCAGTACGTTCATTAAATACCGGACAGGTATCACCATTTGAATTAATATTTCTTGATAAAGATAAATCTAAGCAAATTTCTGACTATGCTCTAAATTTTACAAGTAAGGTTGGAAATCAGAAGCCAGATAGCATGGTTATTACATCTTCAAAATCC
>VBPR01000156.1 GCA_005877345.1 Nitrososphaerota archaeon | reverse complement strand
CTTCATCAGCACTCTTTACATGCTTTGATCTTAAATCTTCATCAGAATACAGTGCAATAGATTTTATTTCCAATTCCTTGCATGCCCTAATTACCCTTAGGGCTATCTCGCCTCTGTTTGCAATTAATACACTTGATATTAATTTCCCCATTCTAAATCTCCTCTAAAGATTAATGTTACCATGTTTCTTTACTGCTCTTGACTCTCTCTTGTTCTGCAATACATTTAGAGCCTTTGCTATCATTATTCTAGTTTCAATAGGGTCAATAACAAGATCGATTATTCCCTTCTCCGCTGCAATGTATGGATTTGCAAATTTCTCACGAAATTCTTTTGCCAGTTTTTTCTTAATTTCTACCGGATTTTTAGAATTCTTGAGTTCTTTTCTGTGTACAATGGTTATGGCAGCCTCCGGACCCAATACTGCAATCTCTGCTGTAGGCCATGCGTAGTTTATGTCTGCTCTCAGATTCTTACTTCCCATCGCAATGTACGCACCACCATAAGCCTTTCCGATTATGCATGTTACCTTAGGAACTGTAGCTTCACAATAGGCATAAAGCAATTTGCTTCCATGCCGTATTATCCCATTATGTTCTTGGTCTGTACCTGGCAGGTAACCTGGGGTATCAACCAAAGTAACAATTGGAATATTAAAACAATCACAAAAACGTATAAAACGCGCTGCTTTGGTTGAAGAATTTATATCCAGAGCACCTGCAAGATACATGGGCTGATTCGCAACTATTCCAACTGCTTTTCCGTCAATTCTTGCAAAACCAACCAGTATATTTTCTGCAAAATGTTCATGTACTTCTAGAAAGTCTTCCTTATCAACCATTAATTTTATAATTTGCTTCATATCGTATTGTTCGTAAGGATTTTCTGGCAGTATTTTTGAAAACTCTGGTTCGAGTCTATTTTGTTCATCTTGTGACTGAGATACTGGTGAAACTTCTAGATTATTCTGAGGTATAAATGAAATTAATTTCTTAATTATGTCCATACATTCGTATTCATTTGCTGCTACAAAATGAGCAACACCAGATTTTGTTGAATGTGTTCTTGCTCCACCCAGCTCTTCAAAGGATACTTCCTGGCTCAGAACTTCTTTTACCACTTCTGGACCTGTAACAAACATTTGACCAATATTTTCAACCATAATAACAAAGTCTGTCATAGCAGGTGAATATACTGCACCACCCGCACATGGACCAATACTTGCTGTTATTTGGGGAATAACGCCAGATGCCATAGTATTTCTAAAGAATATATCACCATATCCATCAAGACTCATTACACCCTCTTGTATTCTTGCTCCACCCGAGTCCAAAATGCCGATTAGCGGCGCACCAACCTTAATTGCGTGATTCATGAGCTTTACAATTTTTTTGCCAGCCATTTCACCGAGCGAACCGCCAAGAATAGTAAAATCGTAGGCATATACGAAAACTTGTCTTCCGTTAATAGTACCAAAACCTGTAATTACACCATCGCCATAGTATTTTGCTGTATCAGAATCAGTCGATCTCTGGACGACGTACTTGTCTATTTCTATAAAAGAATTACTGTCTAGCAGTAAATCCAATCTTTCCCTTGCAGTTAATTTCCCTTTAGTGTGTTGAGCTTCAATCCTATCTTGGCCTCCTCCTATCTCTGCTTTTTTTTTCATTTCATGTAGACGGTTTATCTTTTCATCATGCATGACAATTTTAAACAGCGTATATTCGCATATAAATTCATTATAGCTAAATCTAGGACTTCTTAACTAATTATCAGATCTTTGTCTTTATTTTAGTTAATTCTTGAAGTCTTTTGCTATTGGTCGAAATTATTCTCTCAAGCCTGCCCTTCCGCCTCTGGCTCGTCGGAAGTAGTTCATGCCTAGGTTATAATTTTCATATAACACTTCTAACATTTCTATTTCAGATAGAAGGCTTTCAAGTTCGGATTTTGTAACGTTGGGATCGTTTTTCATTGATTCATATTTTTCAGTTTTTTCAGCAATAAGTTTTCCAACGTTCTGTTCGTACTCGCTAGACATGAGAAACATAAAAATTTTGGGGGTTTAATGTCTTTCTATTTCTTGCCGGGAATGGAACTGTTTGCCTGGTCAATAAACCGTGCTAGCACGTTGGAGTCAATCGTCAATCGCGTAAATTTTGGTTTTTCTATGCCGTCATATTCTATCGAGCTATGCCATGCTATCGCCGACGTATTTCCTCTGTACTTGAAATTTCCCTGAGCATGACTTCAGCTTCATTTTCTGATGTAATAGCACTCCGAATCAAATCTTCATAGTCATCTGTACGGGATAGAATCTGTCTTAAAGGTTCAAAGTAAAAACAGCCAAAACTACTTCTTGAGGTATGGAAGTATTTTGCAAGAGTTCGTAATGCTTTTTTCAATCCTTGTGACCTTGAAAAGATACGCATATTTTCAAAGCCTATGCTATATCTATTGTAATGAATATACTTATTTCGAGATTCATAAAACAATGATTTGGTTAATATTAACGGAAAATATCTCAAGATTTTCCAGTTTCTCATAACCAAAGATCTGCTTAAGATTACATCCAATTCAGACAATCTGTCTAAGAGTATACAGATTGTAGGCATCTCAATATTTGACATAACAATACTAGAGAAAAAAGCAGCAAGAATATCCCTGCGCCTTTCTTCAGATGACTGACCAAATCTCGGGTCCGAATATGAGGTGTCGGCCCTCTGAACGATATCCAACGCTTCATCAAAGTTCTTGGAGGAAAAAAACTTGTTTATCATATTTTCAATATCAATATCAATAACTGTCCTTTTGGCTGTCGAATATCCTGCCGTCATGACTTTTGCTGCATTTAAAAGAGATCTAATATCACCGAAACAATTCCTGATCAGTTTAAGTCTATCATCTACCTTGATTGAAGAATTTTGCATTCTAAGAATTTTGTCCAAGTAAAGCATTGAAAGCCTTGGAGGTACTGGCGAGAATGTAACTATTTTCGATACTTTTGAAACTTTCTTTACTGCCTCATTTGATTTGTTCGCCGCCATTACTATTCTGACAGATGGCTCTTTGAATAATTCTATCAAGAAGTCTAGTCCTCCTGAGTCTTCCCTATTTGAGATTCCATCTATTTCATCCAGAAAAAGGAGAAAGTTCTTTCCAGTAAGACTGGCATTTGAAAAAATAGGAAAAACTACTTGACCAATCATGTTCTTATTACGAGTATCACTTGCGTTCAGTTCAATAAGATCAATATCAAATTCACGACACATTGCATGAACAAATGATGTTTTGCCGACCCCGGGGGGTCCTACAAGTAATAAGGGCTTTGATCCATTAGACCATTTAACTAACCATTCCACTATTTTTTTACGAGAATTTTCATTTCCAACAAAATCGGATATTTTAGGCCGTATCACAAACTACCACTTAACTTCTAGAGTTACTGTAATTTTGAATTTTTGATAGTTATAGCTAGATTCTTTTGGAAATATGGAAACAAGTCTCTTCGTTTCATCTCATTAAACCAATATTGATTATAATGACTTACAGTTAGAAATAAAAATTTCAGGAAAGGTTTTACTGTTAACTCATCTGGTAACATATCTAGTGCGATTTTAGCTTCGTCTAGATAGATTTTACCTTTAACCAATGTAAGTTGAAATGCCTTTTGAACATTTTTTGTAACTATGGAATAATATAATGGCCATGACGGAATTTTAATTCCCCCGCTTACTACTGCGTCTTCCATTTCGTTACCACATCCGACACATTCAGCTGCCTTGGCCATGCCCAAATGGAATATATCATTTAGAGGAGAGAGGTTTAGTGCCATGTTTCTCCCG
>VBPR01000155.1 GCA_005877345.1 Nitrososphaerota archaeon | reverse complement strand
GATATGCATGAGAATTCAGTGCAATATTATAAGCAAAAGGCTAATGAAGAGCTTGATAAAATGGAAGAAAACATACGATCAGGCAATAAATTGAGTGCGATTAACGAGAAGTTACTGGCAGACACATACTTGTGCCTGGCTACAACCATTTAATTTTTTACCAATCACACTATTATTCCTTCAAGCGTACATAATAATCAAATATGAAAATGATAACATGGTGTTATAACTGCAGAGAGGAAATATGCTTTGACAACAATACTAGAAATAGAAATGGTGTAGCAATTCCAGTCGATGAATATGGTAATCTTCACAATTGCAGACATAAAAATCCAAAAACTAGATTCCACGGTCAAAAATGTTTTAGATGCGGACAAGGCATACACTTCGATGAAAATTACAGGTCAATTTCGACAAAGTATATCCCACTAGATTGGGATTCGGGCAAACCTCATGATTGTAAGGAGGGCGGATCTAGAGAAGAGATAGGATATACTTTCCCAACATAGTTCGAGGTCACCTAATGAAAAAGAAATTTACTCGGCATTGTTATTAACTCACTGTACTCCTTCAAATTTATTACTGTAATTTGACTATCTCATCCCATGTTCCAGTTACTGAGAGCATATAGTATTTACTATGATCTCCAGATTCTAAATGTATGATATCTCCGGTTGTAATTTGAATTTGAAATAATTTGTTCAAGAATTGCAGGAAACTAGGTCCTGCTACTATGCTCTTGGCTTGCTTCTCGAGTGGTTTATTGTAGTACTTTTCTAGTGTATCAATTAGTCCCAAACTACTAAGTTCTTCAACTAGTTCGGACAAGTCTTTAAACTTCGTATTCCTTTTGTAGACCATAAGTTTTGCCATGGTAAAATGTCTTCGTTTCCTATATGATACGTTGTACAATATAACATTTCCCCGTTTGCGCATGCTAGTCTGTATAGATTCGGAGTTACGCTTAGGATTAAGTATACTATCTTCTTAAATTACGATACGTAGTTGAGTAATAGCGTTAATAACACTTATTAAAGAATATGCAATAGAAAATGTAAACAATAGTATATCTTATGTCCTACATGTGGAAAGGATTTCAACAACTTGCTTAGCGGTGTAAGGTATATAAGTACAGTAAAGGGAGTTCTAGAATTTTGTTCAGATGGATGTTGCAGAGACTACCTTAAGTAAAATGTATAGTTCTTCTCCCATGTTAGATTTTATTTTAATATTGGTTACGTTGTCCACCTATCATGTATAACAGGTAGAAGAAATCTCTAATAAACAGGATGAGAATCAAGTTCATCTAGCAGTAACACTTCTGAGAAAATTAACGGAAATTATCATGTTAATCATATTTGGAGATTGAATAGAAACATAAAGATAGATAACCATTAATTGCTGTAAATGCTAAATGTACCTAGTGGATAAATTCGCAAACTGCCTTCAACATAAACATGATTTATGTCATAGCGATATTATAGAAATTATCAATGATTCAGGAATAAATCGAATTACTTCTCCAGTATTATGAATTCAACAAAATATTAAATAAATTAAAAGACTGAATTGAACAGGAAGTAGGTGAAGATATTAAACCATACTTATGAATGGAAATATTGTTAGCAGTCTACAATAATTTATGGTAATGAAGTACCTGTTCTGTTCCATCACAATTATTACAAATCCAGTATACATATTCCTTACAAATACTACAAGTAGCAGAAGGAACTAAAGAATTTCCACATCCTCTGCAAGATCCTTTGTTATACATATTTAGTAATAACTCATCGTACGTATTAAAGTTAGTGAAAATATGAATCCACAAGACACTAATCTTCCTTATAGAAACGACTTTCTGCCATTTCATCGTGTTTCTGATCGTGCTTACATTTTTGTTTACTGTCAAAACAAAAGTGATCATCCCACTTGGTCGTACCAATAATCCTTATCTGAATCCACCCATGCGATGCTAAATGAACTTCTTATTATTCCTAATGTTAATATCAAAACGACTGTCAAAGATACAATCACTTTCAATTCCATGATAAGTGCTTAAAAAAATTTAATTGTACAGATCTATAACTGATCTTACTATTTAACACCTATTTGAAGGCCAAAATGGTCGCAATGGATAATAAGATCCCTCTTGCACCTTCAGAAAGTAAATAAAACTCATTACTTTAAATGAGTTATAACATAGTGTTATAATCAATATGAAAATATGTGACAATTGTGGTGAAGATAGGAGCCATATTATAAAAGTTGACGTTTATGCTGGGGGCGGGAGATTACTGAGAACAGAGAATTGGTGTTTTAATTGTATTAAAAATGAAAAAAATGTAGATTGATCTTTCGCTAACCTTTTTAATTATTTTATTAATTAGGTTTCCTTATGACCTTATTTGATATTATAACCTTTCAAACTTAATCTTAGAACATCTAACAAGTCAAATAGTAGCAATGGATAATAAGATCCCTCTCGCACCTGTCGATAATAAATGACTAAATACATTCAGATGAAGTGCGCGATTTGCGGTGACGAATGGGAACTTACTGAAAAGCAATTTGAGTACGAGCCATTTAAAATATGTCTTAATTGCCGATTTATAAATATGAATGAACCGGCTCATTTCAAGGTTCCAAAAGAAAGACTTGTACCTTACTTCCTGAGAGAGAGAAAGGGAATAATAGTATCGGAAGATGAAATGAGGAGATTGTACAATGAATATTATCAACAAATCGATATACTGCATCGTGAACTTAAAAATCATTATTTAGAGTAAAATGAATTATTGTATTTTTCCTTGATCTAGAATTTTCACAAAATATTTATTTTTACGTCGTCTTGAACAAAGGGTTTCGAAAGCATATTTGTTACCATTGCAAGTATAATTGAATCCATTCTAGTCGAAAAAAAATCTAACGCATTCTCCGTTTGTGTTTGATAAGGTATAACTTGCACCATTGCCAGGGCAATGTTATATCTTGCCGCAATGGGTGAAAAAACAACGAAAAACAACGATTTGATGGAGAGATGATATGATATCACTATATAATAGTATATGGTAGAAAATATCATGAGCGATAATAGACAAAAGGCATCCATAGTGTTTTAGAGTTCTTTGGCCATAAAGTAGGTTTCACTGTATTTAGATTTGAGAACGGCAAAATAGCCTGATAATACAACACTTCATAAATGTGACATCTACAACACATGATTATTATTCTTTCTAAATTGTTAGTATCTTTATCTAATCAATTTAGGAAATTACAAAACTGAAGGGCATCCAGATGATATCTTAGAATGTGTGTTCCTTTTATTATGACAGATTTGTCGCTAATCCCTTCCGGAGTACCATATTTTGAGCACAAATTTCATTCTTTGTAGACTTGTAAAAATTAAATCCTCACGTAGAATTGCCCTTCAACTGCTACATGTAATGGATTCTTTAATTTCTTAATAGCACTTTAGATACAAAGATCTTCGATGTCTACATACACATAGAAGATGGTGAGGAGATTTAATCAGATAATGGTGTGATGGAAAAGATAGATTCAAAACTATTGTCTGGCAGTGGTTTAAACATACAGAATAATTTTTTGTTTCCAAATATTAGAAAAACTGTATTTGGCCCAAAT
>VBPR01000207.1 GCA_005877345.1 Nitrososphaerota archaeon | reverse complement strand
TCCCGATAGTATCGACGAAGTATAGAGGCTTTACAGCTGTATATCCAATAAAGTTACTGTACACGTCTAACATTCCCGTTATTTTAGCGTCTGCATTATTGGCAAACGCCATTTTTATTGGTCAAATGCTATGGGCAAACTATAATCCTGAAAACGCAAATCCATTCTTCAACTATATTTTTCAATTTGATCCTCAAAGCTCGCAGTCGCCGACTGGGGGTATTTTGTATTACATTACTGCCCCACGAACCTTCGAACACGCACTTCAAGACCCGCTAAGAACTTTTGTTTATATCATTTTTTGGACCGGTATTGTTACTGTATTTGGACGTTTATGGGTCGAATTGGGAGGTTTGTCTCCAAAATCAGCTGCAAAGAATTTATTGGACGCTGATGTGCAGGTTCCGGGCTTCAGACGAACTCAGAGCTCTGTACAGACTTTGCTGAATAAGTACATACCAGCTGTAACTATAGCAGGTGGGATACTAATAGGGCTATTGGCAGCCGTTTCAAATGTGCTCAGCGTATTTGGAACCGGAATTGGGATATTGCTTATGGTGGATATATTGGTTAATTATTATAACCTGCTCGTCAGAGAACAAGTTGATACCCATATGCCTAAATTGGCGGCACTCCTTGGAAGAACCTAGAAAAAAAACAGTTATTATAGTTGGTGTTCCTGGTGTAGGAAAGAGTACGATTATTTCTAATGCTACGCAGACGTTACTGAATATAGGAATGACTGTGTGCACAGTGGTTTTTGGATCTGTTATGTTCGAAGAAGCAAAGAAATTGGGGATAAATGATAGAGACCAATTAAGAAAACTTTCGATAGATGTGCAGCAAAAATTACAGTCTATGGCAGCTAATCATATTTCTAGCTTAAAAGAATCGATAGTAATTGTTGATACCCATCTTTTTATTAAGACACCATCGGGTTATTATCCCGGGTTACCAATGAACATGATTTTAAGCCTAAAACCTGATAGACTCATCCTAGTAACTGCAAATTCAGAAGAGATTCTAAGAAGAAGAAAAAACGACAATACTCGAGCAAGAGATATAAATTCTGAAAACCAAATCAAAACGGACATAGACGTTGCTATCTCAATGATTTCATCACTTTCTATTATGACTGGAGCTCCATTCGAGATTATTTATAATCATGACAACATGATAAATTCTGCTTCATCGCTTATGGTCCAATTACTAAAAAATTCTACTTAATAAAGATCAAATCACGAGCTGCATACATATGAATATTGGGTTGACAATATAAGAAATTAAGGGACAATAATTGAAATTTGGTAATATGCAGAATATCAGTGTGGTTATATCAGGGAGTGCAGCTGTTGGCAAAACCACATTGGCCCATGCTCTTGCGAAGGAATTCAGATTTAAATTGTATAACGGAGGAGATATATTGAAGGAGATAGCACGTCAACAAGGATACGTAATATCAGGAAATGATTGGTGGGATTCTGATGAAGCAATTGGATTTATGAAAGAACGAAAAAAGAATCCTGTATTTGACAAGCAAGTGGATGAAAAATTGATCAATATTGCTAAAAAAGGTAGCGTTATTATTACAAGCCACACCCTTCCTTGGTTGGCTACTGATCCAATTACCTTCTGGTTAAGTGCATCTCAAGAGAAGAGATCTGAAAGAATGTCACAACGTGATAAGATCACAGTAACAGATGCTCTACGCATTGTAAAGATGAGAGATAGAGAAAATAAGAAAATCTACAAGAAAATTTATGGATCCGATTTTGGAGATAGCCTTGAAGTATTTGATTTCATGATTAATACTGAGATTCTTACTCTTGATTCTCTCCTTTATTTGTGTAAGGAAATTATAAAGAGGATGAAAGTTCGGTAGTATCCAATGACTTGCCATGACATTAAAGCTTGATACTCTAGAGATCATAAATGATGATGTTACTAACAATAAGTATGGATATTACCCTAATAATAGACCATTGGATATTCTTTTAGATTATGGAATTCTCTTATTAGATAAACCTTCTGGACCAACTAGCCATGAACTGGTTGCTTGGACAAAGAGAATCTTGGGTATTACTAAGGCGGGGCATAGTGGAACCCTCGATCCAGGTACTACCGGTCTATTGCCAATAGGATTAGGAGATGCAACCAAAGCATTATCAATTCTTTTGTTTGGACCAAAGGAATACTATGCAGTTGCGAGAATTCATCAAGAAAAAGATATACATCAAATTGATAACTTACTTAAAGTATTTACCGGAGAGATCTACCAAAGACCTCCTCAGAGATCTTCTGTAAGACGAGCGACTCGGGTTAGACGAATCTATGAATTACAAAGACTAGGAAGTGCAGATAACATCATTCTTCTACGTGTTTTGTGTGAAGCAGGAACGTACATTAGAAAACTCATATATGATATCGGGGAAGTTCTTGGAACAGGAGCAACCATGTTTGAATTGAGGAGGACAAGGGTAAGTGTATTTTCAGAAGCTGCTGATAAATTAGTAAGGTTACATGACCTGGTTGATGCTATAGAGACATATAAAGAGACAAAAGGTGAACAAAGAATTCGCTCCATTGTAAAACCAATAGAATTGGCCCTCGAAGGGGTTGTTTCTGTTGCAGTAAAAGATTCTGCAGTAGATGCACTTTGCCACGGTGCGCAAGTGGCGATTCCAGGAATCGTCGCTATTGATAAAAATTTAAAAAAAGGAAGTCTAGTTGGAATTTATACATTGAAAGGAGAAATTATTGCATTGGGTGAAGCTAATATGAATTCAGAAGAAATTAAACAAAACGACAAAGGGATAGCCTTCAATATAAAGAGATTGATAATGAAGCCTGATACTTATCCACGTTGCTGGAAGACCAGTAAAAAGTTGGAATAAAAATCAAAAAATTGAATGTCTGTTCGCTCTACTTCTTTAATGTTGAATTATTGCACAATTGACACTCTATCCTATCGAATAAATGATTGTTCATCCTAGCCGCCATCTTCAGGATTATCGTTCCCGTCTTTTGAATCAGTAGCGTTAAGAATACCGGTAACGTTAGTAGTATTTAGAGAATCCTGAGAACTCTCTTCTCCACCTTTAGTTTGTTTTTGTTTACCAATAATAGTAGTAGTCTCTTCCCCTCCTGTTTGTTTTTGTTTACCAATAATAGTAGTAGTCTCTTCCCCTCCTCCTCCTGCTTGTTTCTTTTCTTCCCCTTTCTGAGAGGGTTGTTCTCCGCTAGTAGCATTAGTAGTATTTGTCATGTTAGTCGCTTCTGGTGTTCCAGCTAGAGCTTGTTCTTCTGCTCCTGTCTTAGCTTGTTCTTTTTGACCTTCAGATTGTTTTTGTTCCTCTCTTGTCTGAGATGGTTGTTCTCCGCTAGTAGCATTAGTAGCTGTGGCATTAGCTTCTCCTCTTGCTTGAGTCTTTTCAGAAGTTGCATTTGTAACAGGTTCATCTTCCTCTTGTCCACCTGTAGTATTAGCTACAGCTGAATCCTCTGATTCAATTTTTTTAATATCTCCTGGGGATGCAAGTTGAAGAATTGACTTATTATCATTAGATTTCTCAGATGTTATTTTTTCCAACACATCACGTGGAGCAAGACCCACTCCTGTAGAATTTTTCAAATCCTCATCAACGTGCTTTATAATCTTTGTAGAGTTTGCTGGGAGTATCTGTAATATTTCAGTTCTATTGGTGATCGACAGTGCATCACTATCAGGATCTTTAACCGGGTTTTCTTTCGGTAATTTATCTACTGTAATAGCATTTGCTGGTGGCGGTGGCGGGGCAGCTCCATCTTCAATGTCCGGTACAAACCCCGGCTTTAGCCCCTCAGCTGTTGGTCTTTCTGATTCAGTTGTATTTGTTGTATTTGCACCTTGACCAAAAACTTGACTTTGTGTAGGATGTGTGATAAATAATACTGATGCCAGTAAAAATAAACTTACAAAACCGTATTTTAGCGCTTTCATTTCAAGACATAGACTTAACATGCTAACGATAATTTAAACAATGCTAATAAGATTTATGGATTTGGAAAATATAGGAATTGACTAGAGTATCTACACAAAATGGATTGAAAAATCAGTTATTCACACGATGGTAATCCTTTTATAAAGGAAATTTTGCGACAATAAAAAATATTTAGAAATCTTCACAATTTGATTTCTTGGTGTCACCTTGTGACGGATTATAATCTACGATGATATCATGTCCACCGTCACAGTCAAATTTATCCGCTCCTGAACCTCCTCTGAGTACGTCATCACCTTGTCCACCATAGAGTTTATCATTTCCCTTTCCTCCTGATAGCCTATCATCTCCACTGCCTCCAAATAAGTTGTCCTTACCTGCATAACCTTTTAGTTTATCGTCACCTTGTTCTCCATATACCCAATCATTTCCTTTGTTTCCTGCTGCCCAATCATCTCCTCGACTAGCAAAAATGACGTCGTTGTCTCTATTTCCTTCTATTATATCATTTCCCTTTCCACCTGTTATATCATCATCGCCACTATTACCCTGAATCACATCGCTATTCTTTCCACCATAGATGGTATCATCGCCACCATTCCCTTCAACTATGTCCTCATTATCTCCTGCCAATATGAAATCATCACCAGAATTTCCCATGATGTTGTCTTCTCCATCATCTCCATACAGTTTATCTTCTCCAGATTTTCCCCACATTACATCATCACCTTTCAATCCCCAGATGCGATCATTATCATTAGTTCCTGGAAGAACATCATCATGATTAGTTCCTACTATGTCGTCCGCCCGTACACTAGAAACAACTGATGGAGCTAGTGCAACCGCCAACATCGCAATTAAAGCAACAAATATTTTTTTACCGTCGATAATCTTATAGTACATCTCTTATCTACAACTAGTAGAATTACCACTAATTTAAGCAGTACTTTTTTGCTGAATCCTGACTAAAATTGTTAATGTATAATATCCAATAGAACCATTAAGCCTCAAGTGGAGCGTGAATGTAAACCAAAAATGCGCCGGGAGAGGGATTTGAACCCTCGAGACCTTCACAGGTCACAAGCTTTCGGTTCATATTTGGTTCCAGGCTTGCGCCCTACCAGGCTAGGCGACCCCGGCTTGGAATCTACTCAATTTTTTCTTTATATTAAGTATTAATTAGTGTAAAGTAATCGATTTTGAGAATCGTAAGTATGAGATTATTCCTCATTTAACAGTTTTCCAGACATCATGTCATACTCGTTTATATTGTAATGTCCTAATTTTTCGACGTGTTCTTCAACATCAGAACGAAATGAAAACGTTGATCTACATTCCTTACAAATCCAAATTGATCTTAGATCATAGTTTTTCATTAGCCAACTTGAAATATAAAAACATCAAATTTAAGCAATAAGGTAGGAAGTTACATATTATTCATTAAATAAAATCTTTCTAAAGTATTAAGTAGTTGATTTTAATGTAAAAAATAAAAGATCGGACGGATTCTTGGAAAATTTCAAGAAAAGTCTATAATATGCATTATTGTATCCTCCATATTAATGAGCACTACTTCCATTTCAGGTGACTGCAAAAGTAATAGGCACCTTGAATGTTTGGATTGTATGTGTAAATGTCATATTCCCGGGACTATGGAGAATCTAGCAAAGAAAATTGCTAAACTCGAGAAGGATACTCCTGGCGTCGGAGAATCGCTTTAAATATGATTTTATTTTTTAACTAGAAATACAATTTTTGAAAGTTATCATGTAGTATAATCATTTCCAATAAAAGATGAACAAACAAGATAAAATTCGCTACTTTTTAATCTGCTTGCCTTTGGCTTATTTGTTGCTACTTTCATAAATAGTCTTGATGCTTCTTGTTTAACATTACTTGAATATTTGCCATCAAAAATTTTGAATACGGCCATGCCACCACGTTTTAGAAGTTGTTTCGATATCTGCAATGCGACTAACGTAAGGGATATTTGCCTCTCGTGATCATAATGCCATATTCCGCTGACACTCGGGGATAAATCAGACAAGATTACATCAAATGAAAGTGAAAATCTCTGCTTGATAATTTGTACGACATTTGGATCCTCTATGTTAGCCTGAATTACGGAAGTGCCAGGGATCGGTTTAATTGGATTTAAGTCTATACCAAATACTTTTCCGTTTGGACCAGAATATTTCTTTGACACTTGCAACCATCCCCCTGGAGCGCAGCCAATATCTAAAATGGTATCATTTTGTTTCAATATGTTATATTTCTTGTCAAGTTCTAATAGCTTATATGAAGACCTACTACGATATCCTTGGTCTTTTGCCATCTTCCTATATTGATCTCTTATGGCACTTTCTATTTTCATATAGTAGGACTAACTTGCTCTCTCACTTCAATTTCTGGTTGAGAACTTTTTTTGGAATTCATATTCCATTATCTACTCTATATTTCGTCTCCAAACAATGCTAGTTCTTTTGATAAATTTATAAATTTCATACAATTTCATTTAATACTACATAAAATATTTTCTCATAACATTATCCATTCTTAAATTCACAATATCTCGATCATTCAAAGTCTCGAGATGCTTTTGTTTCAGATGTCTAAGTGCAAATCTAACATTCTGTCCACATATTTTACATTTAGCTTTGCCGAACATACATGATATAGTACCTTTACCAATTATAAAAATTACCTACCTTTAGAAGAATCCAAACCGTTTCGGACAGTTCTATCTTTGGTAAAATGGTATGTAATAGTATAGTACAAATCATTCTGCTCAAACGTTCCCATATTTAACATGTCTCGCCCTAAATTAGAATAACCGTTGTGGTACAAGAGATTGTATAACAGTTTAGAAAGCAATACGTAATTCTATCCAATTCCAATAGGGGGTCTTTTGTGTTCGCTGTGTTCAAGAAGATTGTGGTAATTTAACATATCGACACTATCAAACGTTTTTCCGCAGATTTCACATTTCCGTTTGTTTATCCCTTCAGTTTTACTTGACTGCTCTGAAGACATATTATTATTAGGGAGTCATTCCAAATAAGGTTTTCATTATAAATCCCTAAATCAACTCCACTTTCAAATTGCAGTTGCTAATCTAAAAATAGTGTACCAATGGTCTATTTGATTGAGCTAATGTTATGAATCAGATAACGGCTCAAGTCAATCATAACACATTATTTTTAGTGTTGGTATAATTTCCAGTATTGAGCTTATTGCGAATTTAATGTAAAAATTCGAAAAACAAAAATTTAGGATAAAAAAAACATGTCTAAATGCCAATAACTGATACTACTAAGAAACATATTGCACAACAAAGAAGGTTATTTTATAAAATATGTTTTGATTGTGGCGGGAAAAATCCCATACTTGCTTCAAGGTGCAGAAAATGCCACGGAAAACACATGAGGCTCAAAAACAGGACATTAGGTGCCAAGAAGTAGGACGTTTTTTGATTTTAGAATCATCTTGATTCTTTAAAAATATATAAATATTATCAAAGTGAATTCTAATTATACCATGCCAATTAGGACAGGAGAAGAGTATATTCAGAGCTTGAAAGGGCGCAAAATGAAAGTTTACCTTTTTGGTGAATTGGTAAAGGAGCCGGTTGACCATCCTATGATAAGGCCTTCAATTAATGCTGTAGCTGAGACATATGACCTTGCTACAAGGGATGCTGAATTAGCATCAGCGCAATCTTCACTTACAGGTAATGAAGTGAACAGGTTTTTACATATCGTAGAAAGTGCTGAAGATTTAGTTAATCAAAACAGAATGCAGAGAAGGCTAGGGCAACTTACAGGGACCTGTTTTCAAAGATGTGTAGGAATGGATGCAGTGAATTCTTTGTATTCCACAACATTTGAAATTGATAAAAAATTCGGTACTCCATATCATGAACGTTTTAGAAAATTCGTAAAGAAAATGCAAGAAGACAACCTTGTAATTGGGGGCGCGATGACGGACGTCAAAGGCGATAGAAGTTTAAGTCCTTCCCAACAAGAAGATCCAGATCTATTTGTTCATGTTTCAAAGAGGGACCAAAATGGTATTTACATATCCGGTGCAAAGGCACATCAAACTGGGTGCATAAATTCACACTGGATTCTAGTGATGCCTACCATGAGATTAAGGGATGAGGATAAACACTATGCAATTGTAGGTGCAATACCTGCAGATGCACAAGGAATTACTTACATCTACGGAAGACAGTCCTGTGATACTCGTAGTATGGAAAACGGCGACTTGGACGCCGGAAATTCTAAGTTTTCTGGGCAAGAGGCAATGATAATTTTTGATAATGCGTTCATTCCAAATGAATTAATCTTCATGGACGGGGAATACGAATTTGCTTCCATGTTGGTTGAGAGGTTCACATGTTATCATAGACGTAGCTATGTTTGCAAAACCGGATTAGGCGATGTACTAATAGGGGCTGCTGCCTCAATCGCTGATTATAACGGAATTTCCAATGCGTCGCATATTAAAGATAAACTAGTTGAGATGACACACTTGAACGAAACTATCTTTGGTGCTGGTATAGCATCATCTTACCAGGCTCATAAAACCTTATCAGGAAATTATCAAAATGATGACATGTTGGCAAATGTCTGTAAACACAATGTAACGAGATTTCCATACGAAATCGGCAGGCTTGCCCAAGATATAGCTGGAGGCCTAATGGTTACTATGCCTTCTGAAAAAGACTTTCGTAGTCCTGATACAGGACCACTTCTTGAAAAATATTTGAAGGGTAGGAAAGGGGTTTCGACAGAAAATAGAATGCGAATTTTACGACTAATTGAAAATATGACTCTTGGACGAAATGCTGTTGGATATCTTACAGAATCAATGCATGGAGCAGGATCGCCGCAGGCACAAAGGATTCAAATTGCGAGACAGATGCAATTAGGATACAAGAAAAAATTAGCCAAAGATCTCGCGGGGGTAGACGAAGGCGAATCTGCACAAGTAGTCAATGAACAATCTGAATATTTTGATAGAATATTCGGATTAAATACAAATTAATCTTTTACTACCTGTGTATTTATTGTCGGACTCAATTAGTTGATTTCAATTTTTTTTACTGTAAATGTTTTATTTTATCGGAACCTTAAATATGTAGCAGGATAGGATATGAAAAACAATCAATAATGAATGATGCACAGTTCAAAAATTTAGTTAGAAGTTGGAAAGATTTTCCTACAAAGGGAATTTCGTTCAAAGACATAAATCCACTTCTGAGTACCCCAGATTCATTGAACTACCTTGATGAAAAATTATACAAGATGTGTACGAATATTCAAATGAATAAAATTGCAGCAATTGAATCACGCGGATTTATAATTGGATCCCTTCTTGCAAAGAGCTTGAATAAAGGACTAATTCTTATAAGAAAAGAAGGAAAACTACCGGGTCCTACAATTAAACAATCCTATAATATCGAATATGGTACAAGAAATATGGAAATTCAGAATGATGCAATTTTAGATGGAGAGAAAATTTTGATTGTAGATGACTTACTTGCAACGGGAGGTACTGCGATTGCTTCTGCTTCACTTGTCGAAAAATTGGGTGGGGCAGTCGTTGGATTCGTATTTATTATTTGTTTGAATTATTTGGAAGGTATGAATAAACTGAGAAATCATGGATACAATGTGAATTGCATTATGGAGTATTACTGAAATATGAAGAATTATCATTCTGATATTGGTATTATGGGTGGTACTGGGATTTATAATGCCGAATTACTGGATAATGCAAAATCAATCAAGATCTTTACCCCGTATGGTAGCACTTCTGATCTAATAACTCTTGGAGAATATAATGGCAGGTCAATTGCTTTCATTCCTCGCCACGGTAAGGGACATACTATTCCTCCACATAAGGTTAACAGTAGAGCAAACATTTGGGCTCTCCATTCACTAGGCGTATCAAGGATCATAGCACCGTCAGCGGTGGGGAGTCTACAAGATAACTATAAACCTGGGGATATTATACTACCGGATCAATTTATAGACTTTACTAAACGCAGAGACTATACATTTTATGATGAAGGGAACGTATGTCATATATCATGTGCAGATCCTTTTTGTAATGAATTGAGAGATATTTTTCTAAAAGTAGGTAAAAAACTAAATTACAATGTGCATGATAGATCTACCTATATTTGTATAGAGGGGCCTCGTTTTTCAACCAGAGCTGAATCAAAATATTTTAAAGATATTTTACATGGCGATATCATTGGAATGACCCTCATCCCTGAGTGCATACTTGCAAGAGAGATGGAAATCTGCTACGTGTCGATTGCAACGGTTACAGATTATGATGTTTGGTATGAAAATCCAGTTTCATCTAAAGAAATTCTCGAGGTTCTCACTAAAAATGCCAGTAAAATAAAAGAATTGCTTTCAAAATTCATACCTTCCATTCCCGGGACTAGAAATAAATGCAAATGCAAGGAAGCATTACAGGATGCTATGGTTTGATTTGATTTTTAGTTGCGGGATCTATGAGAATTACTTCTCCTTCAACAAGTTTACGTTGCAGTATTAGTTGAAAATTTTCAGTATCATAACCGAATTCCTCCAATTTGGATAGAGTCTTTTTTGTCAAGTTCAGACTAATATTATGACCTCCTATCCTTCCAAAAGCAATAGCGTTGAACTTTAATTTGGTATCTTTAACGATAAAGTACCCTCTTAATTTGCTTGCATACTCTCCACCCTGAGCTTTTTCTACATATATTTCCGGTTCATCAGAAGGATGAGAGTCACGAATCACTTTGGAGTTGCCTCATTTGTTATTTCAATACTTCTGTTTACATTCTTGGAAACAAGAAAACTCCACCATTTGTCGTCTACTATCTTGTAATCTAAGACATTGACACTAACCTTTTTTTCATCATCAGTATCTATGAACGAAAATCTTCCATCTTTTATTATTTTTATTAATTTCCACCTCTCCTTGCCCATCCTATTTCTATTTATGGCTACGGCCCATTCTTGATCCTCTGCAATTGTGGGCATCCCGATATAGTCAACTATTTCTAAAATACCTAATCTTTTCTCTTCACAAAATAATTTCTTATTTATAACATTCCTCCAAATATCAACAGCCCCTATTGTTCGATTATTTTCATTAATGTTAATAACTCCAAAATAGACCACCTTGTTTTCTGGAATGGTTGACATTAGACAAATTATGGATTCTAATTGCCTTATTTAGTTCTTGCAGACTCGTGTAATCTTTCTAACGACGTGGCCAAATTATCAATCTGGACGTTCTTTTTAAATACGATACCTGTTCTTTGGCATTGTAGACGATAAGCATTTATGATTGAAAATTTTGGATGAAATGTTTGATACTCCCCGGATAGTTCCATTAGCAATCCTTTCTCAATTAGACTACTGAGCAAAACGGCTGTCTTTTCGAGAGTAAAATTTAATGCGATTGAGATCTTTGCTAATGGAGTTTTTCCATTAGTTATCAAATACAAGAAAATTTGCGCTTCCATGTCTGATAAATTAATCTTCGATAACAGTTCAGCCTTAATCGTGTCCAATTAGTATGAGCTCAACTTTATTTTTTATTTATTAGTTTGCCATGTCATTGTAGCCGTCAGCTTAATGAAAAGGCATAACCACATAATAGGATTCAATTTTAGTAACTAAGCCTATGTAAATATTTATTATTTAGAATGAGAGAATCTCTTTATATTTTTCATATCTATTTTTTATATCATCCGCATTAATATTGATAAGTTTTTCGATGCCATAATCCTCTATTGCAAACGAACCCATAATATTTCCATGCATCATCGCATTTTTCAAAGATTTTGAATCCAACTTTTCTTGTTGTGATAGGTATCCGATAAAAGCACCACCAAAGGAATCACCAGCACCAGTAGGATCTCTAATGATTTCAATTGGATAAGCTGGCAGTGGATAGAATTCGTCATCATAGAAAAGCAGCGAACCATTTCCTCCTTTATTTATTACAGCAAAGGTTGGACCAATTGAGCTTAATAAGCGAGCACAGGTGAAAATATCACTTTCCTTAAACAGCAATTTGGCCTCTGACTCATTTAATATTATTCCATCCACTTTATTGATCATCTTGATAACCTCATCCCTTCCATTCATAATCCAAAAATCCATTGTATCACAGATTATCAACTTTGGTTTGGAAAATAATTTTAATACATTCAAATTTTGCAATGGATCATTATTCGCTAGATAAACATATTCTGAATCAACGTATTCCTCTGGTATTGTTGATTGGTAATTTGAAATTACATTTAATTCAGTCTTGTTCGTAGTTCTTTTTGAAAGATCATAGCCAAAAGAAGAATCGTAATGAAACGTTTTTCCAATTTGACTAATTGTTAATCCTCTGATATCAACACGATTTTTTAGAAGCTCAAGATACGATGCCGGAAAATCATGCCCTACGATCCCAACTATTGATGTAGATACGTAATTTGAAGCTGAAATTGATGCAAAGGTAGCCGTGCCACCCAAAGTCCTTTCAACAGTATGAAAGGGCGTACGCGTAGTATCCAATGCAATTGTTCCAAATACTGTTAGCATGTTGTTCCATCAATAACAACAATAAATAAGTGTTCGACAATAAATTGGATATTGAAATCAGAGACAAAATATGATAAAATAGTTATTGGGTTTTCTGGAGCATCTGGTATTATCTATGGAATAAGACTTTTGGAGGTACTTCATTCTATTAATATTCAAACTTTCCTTATCGTCAGTGAATGGGCAAAAAAAAGCATAGAAATTGAAACAGATAAAACATTAGAATATGTAAAATCTCTTTCTTCTATTAATTACGATAATTCCAAACTAGATGCCTCGGTTTCAAGTGGTTCTTTCCTCCATGATGGGATGGTGATAGTACCTTGTAGCATGAAATCCCTTTCCAGCATTGCAAATGGTTATGATGATACTCTTATTTCTCGTGCCGCATCCGTTACTTTAAAAGAATCGCGAAAACTAATTCTTGTCCCACGGGAAACACCTCTTTCAAGGATACATCTTGAAAATATGATCAAGTTACAGGATGCAGGTGCAATCATACTTCCAGCAATGCCGGGCTTCTATCATAAACCATCGACTATAAATGAAATAGTAGATCATTTAGTTGGAAAAATACTTGATCAACTAAAAATAAAACATGATCTATTCAGAAGGTGGAAAGATCAATAAAGGAAATCACGTCCATTTGAATTAAACATGGTTTTTACATCCAGGAAACTCTAAATTTAATGCCGGGATATTTGCTAATAATATAACAAATACGATATCCTTATAAGGCAATATTTATTATTGATTTTGTTAGAGGACTATTTTATGATGGTATTGCCAATCAAGCAATACATGACTAGCATCTAACATTTACTTGAATCCTTTCCTTTTCTAACGAATAGCCGAGGTGTTAAGTCGATTCATCTTCAGTCTCCGAAACAGGCAAGCTCTTCAAAATGATTGAAATAAGAAAATAAGCCCTAGGCTTTATGTGGAGTCGTATTTTAGTAACGATAGATTAAAGAGTATCGATTAATTTTCCCATAGTTGTAATTTTTCGAGTTTTGATCTTCTCTTCGCTTGATAGAGCATTTCATAGACTGTCTTGTGAGATCTTCCTTTGATTAGTAACATTAATGCATCAATAGCCAACTTTGTCTCTTCATAATTTCCTATCAAAGCAATTGAATGTCCATATATTGAGATAAACGTGTTGGTTAATTCTTCTAGATTCATTCTCGCTTTACCTTTCTCACCAATAATTCTTCCTTTAATCCTATTAGTAGAATTGGCCGATGTTGTAAAGTTACGAAGATCCAAAACTTGAAAGAGTGATTCTTCATCTAGGATTCTAAATGCCCGTTCTGGAGAAAAACCAATTGAGATAGCATTGACGATATCTCTTGCCTTTAATGCTCCATATTCATCGAAATTTTTAGAAGTTGAAAATATTATTATCTCGCCTGTGTCACTTTCAATTTCAATTTTTACATTGCACTTTTTACAAATTTGGTTTTTGGTCTTTCCCTTGTTCCCTATAACTACCGGAATTCGTTCTTCGGGTATATGCAATGTTAAGCTGAGATGATCTTTTATGTCCAAAAAGTAACCCTATTTAGAAATTTGTACTTGTAATTATTTATTTATTGTTGACATTTATCACTTAATATGATTGTCTGAATTTATAAATCATCAAAAATGGAACCTCTGAAAAATACTTGACGCTGGATCTCTTTGCAAGATTCATTTCAATTGCTTTCTCCACTGTCTCTTTACCCGCTAAATTTGATATGGAAGATTTTTTTAAATAAGACTCTATTTCGTTTTCGTCTACTACCTTGTCCATCCAGTAATTTTTTTTTATATATATTGTAATATCTTCATGGCGGATTTGCTTATCAATCAAATAAAGATCACAAATGTTGACTATTAGGGAATCTTGGTATTTTATTGTTCTAAGTGCATACCTTGTTGATTGGTACTTAGGTCTGTTATTGTCCGATGTCAAATGCTATCTTGAAGTAAGTGTATTTAGATAAGTTTTTTGTTTAAACGTCATAAGATTTAGTATTTTCCTCAATCTGGAGAATAAAACATATCGAAAAATGTTCATTATCATTGTTTGTATTCTTAATTTTAAACATTAATACTATTATTGAACCATCAAATTAATTAGCCCCTCGTGCCTAATTAAGTCGTAGAAAAAATTGGCGAAGGACCTAGAATACATGAGTGACAAAAAGAATTTGGATTATACTTCCTTTTCAACTCATTATAGAAGAGTACTTGTCGCCTGTATAGACAGAGACAATGATATAGGTAAAAACGGCGGTGTTGAAACGCCAGTCTTTGGAAGAGATCAATGTATAAACGCGGGAACTAGATTAGCGATTGAAGATCCTGAAGATGCTGATGCTAACGCAATCTTTGGTGCCATAAAAATATATGAAGAGCTTGTAACAAAAGGATATGAAACTGAGGTTGCCATTATTGCTGGAGCTTATAATCGTGGCATAGAAGCAGATGAAAAAATATCCTCAGAACTGATAGCAGTATTATCAAAATTCAAGGCCGAGGGAGTTGTCATTGTTTCTGATGGAGAGGACGATGAAACGGTGATACCGCTAATTCAAGCTATGGTTCCAGTGATATCTATACAACGGATAATTATCCGGCATAGCAGAAGCGTAGAATACTCGTATGCAGTTTTTGGAAAATACGTAAAGATGTTAATTTATGACCCAAGATATTCAAAGTTCTTTTTGGGCGTACCCGGTGCCCTGCTTATAGCTAGTGGGTTTGCTACAATCTTTGGTTTTACTAGAGAAGCCTTGGCAATAGTACTGAGCATATTGGGCGTTGCATTTGTCATAAGGGCTTTTGATATAGACAAAGCAATTGGGTCGCTAAATAGGACTACACCTTCGACGTTCATCAGAATATTTTCAACTTTTGCAGGGATCATGATAATTTTAGTGGGGATAT
>VBPR01000154.1 GCA_005877345.1 Nitrososphaerota archaeon | reverse complement strand
GAAATTATTGCATATTGTAGAATTGGTGAAAGATCATCGCATACTTGGTTTGTACTAAAATATCTACTTGGATATCCTGACGTCAAAAATTATGATGGCTCATGGACCGAATGGGGAAACATGATAAATAACCCAATTGAAAAGTAAAGTAGTTCGATAGAAGCAAATATTCTCAAGATATATCTGTTCTCCTAATAACTATTCAAATCTATTTTATTTAATTTTGTTTTATTTTATTTTGTTTTCTTCACTATAAAATGATATAGGTTTCCTTCTTTTCTGAATTCTAAAAGATTTTGTTCTCTTTCTTCAGACCATCTAATCATTTCAAGGTCCGCTGAAGTATCATCAGAGACAACATGAACTATATTTCCCACATCAATTTTGCCGATTAATTCATCTAGTTTTGTAAGAGTTGCTGCACACTCTACGCCGATTTCGAACATCTCATAATCAGGAAATGCCGAAAAACATCTAACATGAAGTTTTTCTATTAATTTTTTGATTTCACCATGACATTCATCAATAAATTTTAGATTATCATACTTAAAATCCGATTCAATACTTGAATCTGAATTCTGAATTTTTATCCTTACTAACCATCCTTCACTGTACGGAAAATCATTAACAGTTTTAGGATAGTCAGAAAGTGCATTATTTAGTTCAATGATTTTTCCTTTAATAGGACACCTCACCATACCGAAATAGCGAAGGCTTTCAATAGATCCAACGCTCTTGTTTTTGTCAATAATCGTTCCAATTTCTTTTAGCTTTATCTTGGTTAGTTTTCCTGCCAATGAAATAAGAATCGGTGTTACTCCTAATGTAACTATAGAACGGTCGTTATCATCATTCTTTAACCAAACGAGATTATCCAAATCGTACATAATCCCATCAGGAAAATCACAATGGCTAATTTGCATGCCACTAGTGTATATCACGTAGTCGGTTTATTTTTCTATTGAATTACCACAAATCAATCACAGATTATCCAAATGTTTGATAATATTCAATGGATTAGATCTCTGATTAAACGGCCATTGTTCAAATACATTTGATGGTGTTTTATACCTTTGAATCCCGTCTAATACCAAAGATTTATATACCCTTTTAATACCATTCAAAGGTGAACAAACTTGACAGAAAAAACTAGAGAAACTGCGACAGAAAACGTAGAGATGTTAGACGGCTGCAAGCAAAATATGTTAAGAACAATCGATGAAATATCAAAGTATCAACCACAATATGCACAATCAATTTCGAACCTACAACAAGAATACCTCCAAGTGACAAAAGAAGCAGTAAACAGAACATTTGCAATTCAAAAATCATGGTACGGAAATGCACGAAATCCTTATACAGCAGCAACAGTTCCATATGCAGAACAATTTAAAAAACAATCAGACGAAGTCACCTCTCAAGCATTCCACGTGTTTGGTACCGCCAACCAATTAGCGATAGAAAGTCTAAACGCCGCTAGAGAGAATATCAAATTGTATGGCAAAACATATGAAACAATGAATGAATATAATGCAAACTTGGCCAATACATGGTCGAACTTCTATACATCTGCACAAAAGCAATACTCCAAATAGATAGACTACAAAAAAATTTTTTTATTTTTTTCTTTGTTGATTAAGTGTATAGCAACCAGCAAGTAGTTTAACTGAGAATTTAAAAAATTTCTAGTTTGAATTTATAATTTCTGCCGAAATATACACATTAGATCAATAGCTTAGTTTTTATGATTGAATTAAAATTGTCATATTCCAAGCTTAATCCAGTTTATCTGTATTTGGATTGAATAGAATTGTGTTGATTAACTCACATAAATTCAAAATGGATGATGAACCATGACAGGTAGTACTCTCATTCATAAACCTGTAGTTCCAAGTAACATTAAGAAGCTAGTTCATGATCTAGTGGATAAAAAATATAGATTTAGCTTCCTCCCAAAAAAAGTGATTTACATGAATAATGGGATAGAATATTACTATATAGAAGTCAAGGGTACTGATAGTAGTAAATTTATTATTAATGCCTATGGCTCGGAAGCACTAGACCTGTTTGAAGAAGTTCACAGATGTGTAATATGTGGAAGACCGGTTTGTGGAAGAAATGGAAACACAAATTTGATCGCATATGATACGGATGAAAAGCGGAATTTGTTTGTTGATCCTTGTTGTATAAATCTATTAAAGAAATTTGAGATAGCCTACGGAAAAGAGTTTTTTGTTCCATGATCCATTTAGTCGATGCTCAAAATCTGCTCATCCAAAATCTTTAACATCAACCAGATACAAAAGAATTCATTGAGTAATCAGGACGTCACTAAACATACAAAATCTCTTCTTACCCTGCCAAATATCCAATATCTAGTTCAAGGCCTTGATGTACTGTTACAAACAAATTTAGATGGAGATAACCGTACAAAGGTAATTCAATTACGGGATGAATTATTGTCTTACATTAACAGCATTTTTACGGACTATGAATAGATAAAGTATCAAAGCTAGCCAATGGAATTCCGATAGACTGAATAATCCAATTTTAACATATTTCTAGTGTTGGTACAGGCTGCATTGACAATAGCTGGGAGTGATTCCAGCGGTGGTGCTGGCATTCAAGCGGACATGAAAACTATGTCTGCTTTGGGAATCTACTCATGTACAGTCATAACAGCGATAACTGCACAAAATACATTAAACGTAGATCACATACTCCCGCTCAGCGCCGATATTATCAAAAAACAGATAATGTCAGTATTGTCTGACATCCCAATTCATGCAATAAAGATTGGGATGGTCTACAATAATGAGATTATTACTACTGTAAGTGATATCCTAAAAAATTCGAAAATCCCAATTGTGCTTGATCCAATCATCTCTGCGGGAACTGGAGCCCGATTACTTGAACAGGAATTTCTATCTGATTTTAAAATTAAACTACTCCCAATCTGTGATGTAGTTACACCCAACATACATGAAGCAGAAATACTATCTGGAATCAAGATAAAAAATGAAAATGATATTAAGAAAACAGCTTTGAAAATACAAAAACTAGGGGCAAAAAATGTGGTAGTGAAAGGTGGTCATTTTAAAAATAACGATGAGATAATTATTGATACAATCTTGAATGACCGGGGGAAATTTACTCTCATAAAAAATCCAAGGATGAAAATAGCTGAAACGCATGGAAGTGGTTGTAATTTTTCTGCTGCGATAACCGCTTTTCTGGCATTGAAATTTCCTATGGTTATAGCCTGCTTGATGGCAAACAAATATGTTCATAATTCAATTGTTAATACTGTGAAAATCGGTAAGGGGATTCCAGTTACCAATCCGATTTCATCAATGTATGAAGAATCTTGCAGATTTAAGGTGATAGAGGAGTTAGCTGATGCCGTTGACAAGTTAACTAGTATCAAGAATTTTGAAAAGTTAATTCCAGAAAGTCAATCAAATATTGTCTATGCCATCCCCAATGCTAACAACATTGACGATGTGGCTGGTGTCAGTGGACGAATAGTGAAGGCAGGAGACAGGAGTGTCCCAACATTAGGCATAAAATTTGGTGCTTCAAGACATGTAGCATCCTCGATTCTTGAATATATGAAAACCAATCAACTCGTTAGATCTGCACTTAACATAAAAAATGAGAAAAGAATATTGGACAAGTGTAATAGACTTTTTAGAGTAACTCATTACGAAAGAAAATGGGAACCAAAGACGATAAAAAACAGAGAAGGCAAGTCAATTTCGTGGGGAGTTAGCACAGCACTTTCAAAAAATCCAAATGCAGATATCATATATCATACAGGCGATATCG
>VBPR01000153.1 GCA_005877345.1 Nitrososphaerota archaeon | reverse complement strand
CCCATTTATCTGCTAGTGAGGCTACTGTTTGTAGCTCCGCAATAAAGGATAGAGGATCATTTTCATATGCTTGCCAATATAGGACATATCTGATATGATTCATCCCTGCGCTTTTGATTATTTTGAAGCTATCACTGTAATAATTATCTGGAAAAGGAATAGAAGATAAATTCTTATGAATGGTGCTAGTATACAATCCTTTCATATTTACCCCTATGAATGGAACATTTGTTTGATGTCCTAGTTGTGCATTTACCTTATTCATTAAATCAAATCCAATATTAGGAAGAAAAGATGAAAGTATCAGGCAATCAACTATGGCACATAGTACAGTTTTAGGGACCATAGATTTTTGCAATGATAAATTTGAATAGAACAAGATTAGAAGTATTTTAATTGTTCTTTTCGATATAAACGTGTCTGAAATAAGTTGAAAACATAGTTGTAGATCTAGTCAATTAGGCAGGAAATGTATTTTTTCAAAAAATGGTAGAGAAATTATAGATCCCAAAGGACTAATAGTACAGAAATAAATCATATCCACTTAGAATTAAAACTATGAATATATTCTCTGATAAGGTAAAAATTCAGAAATTAGTAGATAATGATTTGAAAGCTGCAAGTATGACTGAGTTTAATTATAATGATCTTAAAAATAGGATTGAAAATGGTCAATAGGAATAAGAATATAATGCGACTGGAAAGGGAGGGCATTAGACACGTTAAATCGTCTAATTAAAATCAGAACAGTATTTTACCATTTGACTATATTCTCAGATTGAAAGTCAAAAAATTGGTAGGATGAGTCGAAGTGAAGCAAGAAAATTACTAAAGCAAAGATAACTGGTGGGAGGAGCTAATTTGATTATATGAACAAAGACAACCAAATAAACCCACCAGTTTCTTTTGTCCATTAATTTGATGTAGAACATACTATAAAAAAATAGTATAACCAAACAAGGAGGGGGAGTAGTACTGGTTAGTTCCGCCCCGGTTTCATCCAGTATCTATTTTTTATAAAAATGCTAAAAATTAGTGTTAAAATGTACGGATTCTAATATTTGATCATAACTGTTGACATAGGCACAAACTATAGTTGATAACAACGATATAATATATCTATTAATGCCAACTTGAAATGTGGAAGACTTATGTAAAATATGTAATAAAAATGAAATAGAAATATATCAACTTGACATTGAGGTATGTTTCGATTGTTGGATGAACCAGACTAATCCCGAAATTTAGGTGATCTAGATTTTCAATTAAAAGTTTACAAACTTTAATTTCCTGTATTCAGAAAATCCAAATAAAGAATACATGTTCATTATGTATTTGTCAAAATATTTGCAAAAAAGAGTTATGTATATATATTAAATAAACTCGCAGGTTTTATTAAGTTAGTCCTTGGTAAGTAACAGAAAGATTGCCCTTATTAGATTTTCATTATTGGCAACACTAATCGGAGTTTTGTCAATTTCCTCATTTGCTGGAATTGGTTTTATACACAGCTTGCTTGCAACATCTATTGGCACAAATGGAATTTATGATAAAGTAGTAATCTTAAATTTTGACGATGGTCGTAAGTCACAGTTTACACAGGCGAAACCAATTCTTGACAAATATGGATTTAAGGCAACATTCTATGTGGTATGCAACTATATAGGAAAGAAGGATGGATACATGGACTGGAATGAGATAAAAACACTACATAAAGAAGGTCACGATATAGGCTCTCATAGCATGAATCATGTACGCTTGGAAAAATTGTCAAAGAAAAATGTAGAATATGAAGTAGGCCAGTCAAAGAGATGTCTTCAAGACCATGGTATAAATCCAAAAAGCTTTTCATATCCATTTGATAGTGGCACCGATGACAAGAACGTAATTAATATTGTAGCAAAGTACTATGACTTGGCTAGGACCGCCAGTAGTCCCATTACATTTTTACGGTGTGACGGATGGAAAAAACAATCAAATCAAGACGATTGTAGGACATATACAGATAAAGATGGTCTAACTTATGCCAATAGATATACAGTCAGAGCTTGGAGCCAGGACGCAACAAGAATCGAAGATTCGGCCAGCGACAATATAATGGCGGATAAATTCATCAGAATTGTCGATAGCCAAATAAAATACAATAATGCAGGAACAATTAAAGCAATTCCTATAATAATTTATCATCGTGTGGGTGAGAGCGGAGACAGATACAATACTGACATAAAACTATTCAGGGCTCAGATGAAGTATCTACACGATAATGGTTATAAGGTATCAACGATGGCTGACCTTGCATATAATGATAAAAGTAACTATTTATACCTAAAGGACCTCAAGGCAGAAACTGAACAGCCAATCAAACGTGTTACTACCCCAACGATAGCACCAACCACAAATGCCACAACAAATGTTACTACCCCAACGATAGCACCAACCACAAATGCCACAACAAATGTTACTGCCCCAACGATAGCGCCAGAAGGAAATCCCATTATTCAAGCCTTAAAGAAACTATTTGGATTAAAGTAATTAAACCAAAATCCAAGCTAAATGATAAAGGTAATAATTTTAAATTTAATTTAATTCCAAACTTTGCAGGTTACTAGATCAAGCTGGATTACACTCTAGCGTATTACATTCCACCAAACGCCAATAAAATTTACTTGCCATTAGTTAAATAGATTTGATTTGCGATTTTAACTATTTTTTCTAGAATGAGTAAAGTTCATTTTTCAAATTACTCTTCGTTAACTATAAAGTAGATCAAGATTAATCTTTAAGTACATCAACTTGATAGTAAAGTGCATGTATACAATTTCATGTCGTGATGTTGGTAGAGATTGTGACTGTGTTATACAAGGCGAAACAGAAGAAGAGATCATGAAGAATGCGGCAGAACATGCAGTCAAAGGCCATGGTTACAAGGAAGAAGATATAATGACTCCGGAGATGAAGAATAAAATAAAATCATATATACGCAAATCTTAGTACTAGTTATCTATCGACACTTCAACAACGGCAATCAAGTTATTACTATAACATTCTTATTTTAAAAGCGTTATTTTAATTCTAATAAAGCGACGTTTAAAGTAAGAGTAAGTTCACTATTACTTTGAATGGCAAGTACGTTAATTGGGACTGGCATTGTGAGTTCCACTGAAACAATAAATCTAATATTATATTTGTATTACATATTTTGCGCACTATGTCTTGACTTTTTTAAAACGGCTTTGTCCAATATTTATATTCCAGATTTCTTCCTCCTTCTATAGTTCTTCTAGCTGCACAGTACAATATATCAAATCCGGATGCCCAATTACCTGCAATAATACCTCTACCAGGTTTAAAATTTACAATTTTTTCTCGTTCATTAGATTTAATTTCAAAGTCTAAACCTAAGGCTTTGATAACCTTATCAGCCATTGAGTGAGAGTCAAGACGCAAAATTGCCTTGTTACCACACTCGGATAGGACTAAATCATCAAGCTTATCAGCTCTTTGACTGACCAAAATAAGAAATAGACCAAACTTTCTTCCCTCGGCTGCTATAGTACGAAATTGTTCTCTCACCAAGGATTCATGGCGAGAACGCGGATTTGAGGGTATAAAATTATGTGCTTCATCTAGTACTATGAAGGTAGGAACCCTTCGGTCTTCATCTCGAGGATTCTTCATGGCCTCTTCCCATTTCTTCACTGCATTTTCCCATTCTTCAGTTAATATTGAATTAAGAACTAATGCTCTAAGCTCATTATTATTTATAGAAGGCAAATCTACCACTTCCAGACGTTTCTGATTGTTCGACGAATTAGGTCCCTTAGCAAGAATGCCAAGAGACTGATACCTTTCAATTAAGCCAAAATATGAGTTTACTGTTTCCCAACTGTAGGACTCAAATACAAATTTGGCTTTTTCGATTGATTCATTCCCCAAGCTTGCCGCTCCCAAGGATATGAAAGAATCAAAAAAAGGAACTGAACTGAATGCATTTCTTATTGTGCTCATTTTAGTCCTAGTGGTGTCATTCGTAATTGTTTTCAATCTTTCGTCCTTTTTTTCTGTGCCCACTCTCAATTTTTCTACCATCTTCACTCTTTCTTCATTAGGCATCTCTTGCAATGTTTTGAAAATATTCTTGACTTTACTTATGATATCTTCCCCATTGGTATCATCAGAGAGTTGGGCAAATTGATTGAACAGTTCCTTTGCCCAGTTATGACAGTGAAACATTTCAGTACTCCTCGGATGATCACTTTGTATGAGAAATTCAAGTGATATCGTTGGCCACCATATTTTTAGCTCCTCATCCTTGGATTCCTTTGGTACTCTATTTGTCTTGATGACAAATTCGTCTATTACAGGTCTCCATTTTTTTGCAAATTCGTCTTTGGTCTCTAGTGTGAGCTTGCCCATGCCCGTTTTAATATCGTATTTTTGTGTTAGAACCTGATCAGATCTCCACAGCTCTTCATCAATTTGATTAATCTTCCTAAAATCGCCATTAGGGTCTAAAATCAGACATCTTGCTTTTGATTTTATCATAATTTCTTCAATGAGTCTACCAAGGAAGAATGACTTTCCTGAACCGGATTGAGCAATTATTACGGTGTGTTTGTCCATCTTCTTAGTTGGGATACGTACCATATCCGAATAGTCAGGCCTGTCCTTAGACTGGATACAAAACATTGGATGAAACTGGGGGTCCACAATCCAGCCCAGGTCAAGAAATGTATCTACATCTTCTTGCAACGAATCTGAAAATATACCTACGACTCTATTTACTTTTACCCCGTTTCAAAACTTTTCAAAAGTAATACAATTATGTCTTGTTAATTCTGCTAATATTTGAGGTTCGACCGTTATGGATTACCGTATGCACAGTTTGCCAACTAAAACTGAGACCGATTAAGCTAGCTTATCAGACAGCCTGATGTTTTTATCCTTAATAATTCTCAATTTGTGTTTTGGAGATATTAAGGAATCTAGTCTTACAATATCCCACTCACAGACCAAAAAATATTAAATAGTACTAGGGCTTTTGTTTGCTAATGGTATTAAGAAACTTTCGCGTGATACAAGCTTCAGTGATTTCAGCACTGTTGCTAATGTCAGCAATTTCCATTATTCAATGGAGCAACGCACAGGTTAAAGTTACAGGTACATTTTCTGGTGATCTTATGCCTAGGGAAGGTTCAAAAGCAACAGGAAAGGCTACATTAGAACTCCAAGACGATGGAAAGAAAGTAAAGTATGACGTTACCGCCAGCGGGTTAGGCAATGTAAGTGGCGTAACTATTTCTCAGCAGGAGGCAAGTGATAGAGCTCCTGATGTGGTAGCCCTTAAACAAGCCTCTCAAAGTGGTCTCAAGGGAGGTTCAGGGAGTTTGAGTGGTACTTTTACGAAGTCTGACTTGATAGGGCCACTAAAGGACAAAGACATTAAAGATTTTGTGAAAGCCATAAATGATGGAAAGATTATTTTCCGCATATCAACAACTGCTTTCCCATTAGGTGAACTTCTCGGTAAAGTCACTGCAGGTGGCGGTGCTGGTGGCAATGCAACTGCTGGTGGCAATGCAACTGCTGGTGGCAATGCAACTGCTGGTGGCAATGCAACTGCTGGTGGCAATGCAACTGCTGGTGGCAATGCAACTGCTGGTGGCAATGCATTAGGTGAAATTGTTGGCAATGTTACTGCAGGCGGCGGTGGCAATATGACTGCTGGTGGCAATATGACTGCCGGCTAAACCTTAATTTTTTTATGTCACCTATTATAGTTATTACCAACCTTTTATTTATCTAATGAACTACGTGTATGTAATCGAAGGATTAATCATCATTAATGATATTCAAAGCGATAAATGTTAAATTTTAAGTACCAGTTCGTTCCTTCGGAATGAAGCGTCTACTTTTTGAAAATCTCAAACATTTTTACTAAGTCCTAAATACTGAAATTGTAGTTTTTCTACTAAGATAGTATATTATCACGGCATTGGCAAGTAGATGAACTATCAGTATCCCTATCAACGCGTACGCAAGATCAGTTGCCAGTATACCTTTGTCATTTGATGAGCTAGGAAAGGCACCACCCACAAAACCCAACCCAATAACATCTATTACTATTGCTACAAACATTAGTACCACAGTTAGTATCCATGCCAAATATTTGACTTTGAATAAACCGATTCCAAGCACGCAAATACCTACTCCCACTAAACACAGGAACGAACCTATTGAAGTCATGATTCCCTTACTGAGGTGCGCTATTCTCTCGATCTGGGGGCTTAAGGCGTCCGTAATCCCCTTGCCTATCTTAGATTTGATTCCAGTAGTATTGTTAGTGAAATAATCCTGTGCGGCAGTTCCGGAAATATTTGCAGCTATGCTGATCATAATACTTCCCAAAGCTATGAATACTATTCCGCCAATAAAAATTGCAATCCAAATTATTGTGAGAGCTCGTAATCTACTCTTTTGCACATCTTTCATGCAACACTCATCATTTAAATCTCTTTACCCAAAACAGTAGGGTAGATTCTCTTAACGACAATATAATCGCAAAATAAATCATATCCTATAGATGGCCTGTATAGGTGGGACGAATAATTTGTATAACATTTCTTGTATCAGTAAGATAGGAATATCATCATTCCCTCTTAATAATTCATCCAGTCTTCCAGGAGGAATGATACCCACTGTTAAAATACTCGGCAAGTTGGACGAATTTGATTATCTAATTTATGAATATCAATACCAAAGGCCATTAAATAAAATGATACCTCCGAAGTATCTTTAGCTCCAGAGCAGGAAGTATTCCTAAACTCTATCTGCAACTCTCGATGATTTAGCTAATGTCCAAATGGAGGCATCATCCAATAAGCTGCTACTGATTGAGACCAAGCAGGTTTAGGATCCTTATCATCCTGTGGTTCCAATGTTACTACTAAATCGGTATATGTGGGAGAATAAACTAAATTTTCATTGTATGTCAGCGTTCCATCTGGAGAAATTTGACCAAGGCTCAACGGATATCCAGAAGCACGATAATTTCCATCCACCATCCAAACCTCAAAGACTTTACCAGAAGGAGGAAGGAAATCTGATGCAACATTGACCTTCGTCCTATGATCATTTGTTGAAACATCTACCAGCCCAAAAATCTTTCCACCATAACCTATCAACGCACCAGATTGGCTAAACATTGGGCTCGTCACATTTCCTTGAGCATTTGCTTGCATGGCTTGATTATTTAGCAGAAAGATTCCAGCAATAATACCAAGGGTAACAGTAACAGCAACAAGTGCTAATTTCATATATTGCATACCCTCTACTCTTCTATATAAATTTATACAAATAAGATTGAATTGAATTATAGGATGATTTTAATAAAACAATACCGTTACGAAAATTGGGTTCACTTTATCATCTTTGATTTTAATCTTGCTCTGGACATAAGACATTTATAATTGTCCATGTTATGTTTCAATTGGAAATGTATAAGAACCATAAAAGTAATCTGATCCTGTTTGCAATAGGAGCTCTTGTAACTCTGTCCCTGCTTGTATTCCCGTCAACAAATATGATTGCATACTCTCAATCGGGGAATCAAACCCAAGGAAACGATCAAGCACAGCAAAAGCTATTTGAGTTGACTCAGAAATTTAATAAGATCCTCAAAGATTCCAATGTAAATCTAACACTCCCACAGGGCGAAGAGCTCTCATCAAAGTTACAAGTGCTGGCAAAGTCAGCCGCATTCAAATCATTATCTGAAAAGTTTTCACAAGTGGTTCAGGATTTAGGTCAAGGCAACAAAACTGAAGTGCTTAAACAACAAGCTGGTGCTAACCTTAGCAAACTAGTTCAAAAGCTCGAGAACCTTAGAGTCAACAACACTCAATAAAACCATCTATCATTCTGTTTTTATCATAGCCTTCATTTTTTTATCAAGGCTAGAGAATATTCTTCAAATCCTTCAAATAGGTAACGTACGAGGTCAAAATTTTTGCTCTAGCTCTGACACAAAACCCTTTTAATCATTTACTTTTTCTAGGAACGTTACTTGATGCACTTACAATAATTGTTTCCTGCTGTCAATTATTTGTTAGACGGCATTCCCATTTTATATGCTCTTCGTTTCATAATAACCATTAAAGCTACTAAGCTTAGAGAAATAATAGCTCCAAATAGAAGTATTCCATTAAATGCCATAGCATTTGGTACAACAGCTGTCACTCCTTCAGGAGTTTGTACCTCTGAAGTAAATAGTGCCAAGAACATCCCTGCAATAACAGGTCCTATTGCCCCTCCTATTATTCGCATGGTAGAATAGGTAGCAGATACAACACCAGTAGATCCCGGTGGCGTGAAGAAGATAATGATGTTTGCTGATAAAGTTACAAAGGCTCCACCGACAGCAAATAAGATAAGTACGCTGGCTACTTGACCTGAAGTCGAGTGAAACGCAAGGAGGACTACAATACCTATACACATTATAATTGAGCCAGGGACTATGAACTTGGAGCTGCCATATTTGACAGCCAGAATGCCAGCTACCGGTCCAAGAGCCACGAACACCAAGGCCTGGGGAAGTTGTAA
>VBPR01000206.1 GCA_005877345.1 Nitrososphaerota archaeon | reverse complement strand
CGTTTTCATCGATTAGTCTATTGCGCGATGCAGCTTTTACCATTGCATATTCACCAGAAACTTGTTGAACCGCTATTTTACAATTGGCCATGTCAAAGATTCTACTTATCAAATCGATATTATTAAAAGAAGGTTTTATTGTTATTATATCCGCTCCTTCATGTAAATCCATTTCTATTTTTCTCAGAATCTCCCTGGAATTAGAGTAGCCAATTTGATAAGTGGACTTGTCCATTTTTGAAAATTTATTAAATGTGGTGAGGCGAAACGGTGAATAAAGACCAGAAAACTGTTTTGAAAATGACATTATTTTAGTATCTCTAAATCCATTATCGTTAAGTTTGCTCCTAATAGACATTACCAATCCATCCATCATAGAAGAAGGTGCAACCATGTCAGCCCCAGATTCAGCATAATTCAGGGAAATCTTTGACATAAGTTTCAAAGTCTTATCATTGTCTACATAGTTACTTTGATTTACTACGCCACAGTGTCCTGATAGATTATACTGACAAACACAGACATCTGCAATAATCTGGATCTTGTTACCAAAGCTTTCTCTTATAATTCTCAATGTATTTTGAACAATTCCTTTATTATTCCATGCTTGTGATCCAGATGAATCATGCAATTCAGGAACCCCAAAAATAATTATCTTGTCTAAATGTAATGCTAGAATTTTTTCAAGTTTTTCTAATAGGTTCCTATCCGATATAACATGAAGTCCACTACTATTAGACGCTGACTTTTTTCCTATAATAATAGGAGTAATCAGATTACTTGTTTTCAAAAAAGGTGTACGACAGGTACTTTGAAAGGTCAATTCTAAAGTATACATTTTTTGTAAATATATTCATATTTGATCAATTCAAAAATATAGATATTCTAATACATTATTCATCAAAGTATCTGAAGAGTAAAATATGTAACTTTGTAAATTAGAGGAGTTTGACCACGGTCTCTATTGGAATTCCATCTTACAATGAAGAATCAAACATAAAGACGATTTTAGAGAGTGTACTTGATTCAAATTT